>JAKABK010000158.1 GCA_021796905.1 Actinomycetes bacterium | reverse complement strand
CGGTGTGATCGTCATCATCCTCAACTACCTCACGCTGCTCCCGGCCAGCCCCACCAACTGGTACCTGCTGGGTGGGCTCGTCGGGGTGATAGCCGGGTTCGTGGCGGCCACCCGCTGGCGTTGACCGCTGAGCCGACGACGACCGGGTCCTCCGGCCCTTACAGGGGCCGGAGGACCTCATCCCTTGCCCTTGGTGCCCGAGACGCCCGAACCCCCCGAGACCCCGGTACCCCCCGAGACCCCGGTACCCCCCGAGACCCCCGAGGTGCCCGGGGCTGTCGAGCTCGGCGACGTCGAGCTCGGCGATGTCGAGCTCGGCGGGGTGTAGACACCGACGTAGACGGTGACTGTGGTCCCGGTCGGCTCGGTGACCCCTCCCGGCGGGCTGGTCTGTTGCACCAGACCGTTCTGGGAGGAACTGGAGACCGCCTGGTTGGCGAAGGCAACCTTCAGGTGGTCGGAGCGGAGGACCGACTTCGCCTGCTGGGCGGTGTCGCCGAGCAGGTAGGGGGTGGTGACCTGGGCGGGACCTCCCGAGACGTACAAGGTGATCGGCGTACCGACCGGCTCGTCGTTGCCGGCGCCGGGTGAGGTTCGGACCACGTCGCCGTTCTTGATGTTGGAGGTGACCGTCACCGGTGTCGGGTTGACCTGGAACCCCTTCAGGTGGAGCTGATCAGTGGCAGCGGTCTGGTTGTCGCCGGTCACGTCCGGTACCGCCACGAGCCTCGGCCCGAGGCTGATCACCAGGGTGACCGTGCTGCCCCGAGCTTGGTTGGACGGTCCAGCGGGCCTGGTGGTGATGACCACCCCCTGGTGGACCGAGGAGGAGTTGGCGAAGGACTTGACCACCACGAAACGGTCAGCTCGAAGCTGCGCGGTCGCCTTGGACTGGGTCTCACCGGCGACGTCGGGAAGGGCGACCGTCGCCCTGCCCTTGCTCACCTCGATCACGACGGTCCGGTTGACAGCCAGGCGGGTACCGGCCCGGGGCTCGGTACCGATGACCTCGCCCTTGGGGACCGAGCCGCTGGTGAGGTAACGGTCGCGCAGGTGGCGGAACCCTGCCCTCTCCAGCCGGCTCTGGGCGGTCGCTGGCCGGGTCCCGCTCACGGAGGGCACGGCCGCAGTTCGTGCCGCCCCTCGGATACCGAGATCCCGGCCGATGAAGTACGCAGAGACCGCGAGCGCAGCGAGCAGGAGGATCACCAGGGCCGCCCACAGCCCCCAACGGGTGCGCTCGGGTGGATCCGGGGGGACCGAGCCGTTGGGAGCAGTTTCGAGGTACTGCGATCTGGTCACCGTCGGAGCGTCGACGGCAGGCTGCAGCCTGGTGGCCACCGCGCCGGGAGGACCGAGGATCGCCGTCGCGCCGGACGCGCCGGACCCGGGCAGGGTGAGCCGGGTCGGCTCACCGGCGCCGTCGACCGCGGCGGTCACCAGCGGCTGCCCAGCTCGGAAGCGCTCGAGGTCGACGCGCAGTGCGTCGGCGGTCTGGTAGCGGTCCTCGGGGGACTTGGCCATCGCAGTGGCCACGATCGCCGCGAACGCTGGCGGAACGTGAGGGTTGGCCTCGAGCAGCGGGGGAGGGTTCTCGCGAACGTGCTTGTAAGCGATCGCAACCGGGTTGTCACCGCGGAACGGCGGTCGGCCGGCGACCATCTCGTAGAGGACGACCCCGAGTGAGTACACGTCGCTGCGGGCATCGACCGCTTGGCCCTGGGCCTGCTCGGGCGAGAAGTAGGTGGCGGTGCCCATCACGGCTCCGGCTTGGGTGAGGTCCTCGGTGGTGCCGACCGCTCGAGCGATCCCGAAGTCGGCGACCTTGACCTGACCGGAGCGGTCGATCAGGACGTTCCCGGGCTTGACGTCCCGGTGGATCACCTGGCGACGATGGGCGAAGGACAGCGCCCCCGAGGTGGCGATCGCGACGATGGCCGCCTGGTCGGGTGCCATCGGACCGCGGCGGATCCGAGCCGACAGCGTCTCCCCGTCGACGTACTCCATCACGATGAAGTAGGTCTGGGTTCCCTGCCCCCAGTCGTAGATCGACACGATGTTGGGGTGGGTGAGGTTGGCTGCCGACCGTGCCTCTCGCCGGAACCGGTGGACGAAGGCCTCGTCCACCGACAACTCCGGGAACAGGACCTTCAGCGCTACAGGACGGTCGAGCAGGGTGTCCTGGGCCAGGTAGACCTGGGCCATGCCACCCCGGGCTATGTGGCGGACCAGCCGGTAGCGGTCCCCGAAGACGGTCGCCTCGTCGTGGGCGTCGCTCACGACGGTCCCCGTGCGACACGGGACCGTCTGCTGGCCACGGTCGTGGTCAAGTCCTTTGCCGAGCTCGGGGGCGATGCGGACGACGAGGGGCTGGCGGTCGGAGTGGTGGTCGTCGGGCTGGTGGAGGTCGTGGTCGGCACCGAAGTGGTCGGCACCGCCGAGCGGGACGACGTCGAGGATGTCGATGTGCTGGCCGTGGTCGTGGATGTCGTGGTCGTGGATGTCGTGGTCGGCCCGGTGGTGGTAGAGGCAGGCGAGGTGGTGGGGCTCGTCCCTGGGGCGGTGGTCGTGGTCGACCCTCCGCTCGGCCCAGTCGAAGCGCTGTTCGTTCCGGTGTCGGCGTGGACCACCGTGCCGGCCCCCTTGACAGGGTGCTCGCCCAGCCAGGTCTCGATCAGGGACTTGGCGATCGGCGCGGCTAGCGTCCCGCCCTGGGTCTGTACCCCGTTGCCCTGGTTCAACAGGACCACGGCGACCGCTATCGTCGGGTGGGCGGCAGGCGCGAAGGCTGCGAACCAGTCGTCGGTCCTCGGTGGATTGGTGCCGGTCTGGGAGGTCCCGGTCTTTCCGGCGACCTCCACTCCCGGGATCGCTGCTGCAACCCCTGTGCCGTTGGGGCTGTTGACCACCGACTCCATCAGGGTTGTCACCTTCGCCGCGGTCGCGGCCGACGTTGCCCGTCTCCAGACCTTGTCGGTGTACCGGCTCACGACCCTGCCCTGGGAGTCGGTCACATAGGAGAGCACGTGGGGGACCATGATCTCGCCGTGGTCTGCGATGGCACCCGCAGCCATGGCCATCTGGAGCGGGGTGGCAGCGACGTTCTCCTGCCCGATCGCGGAGTAGGCAAGGGTTGGGAGGTTGCGGGTGAAGCTCGAGGGGGCAGGGAAAGCCGAGGGAGCGGCGTCGGGGAGGTCGATCGGGGGCACGGAGTCGAACCCGAACGCGGTGGCCTCGGCGTAGAGGTTGCGCGCGCCGAGGTCGAGCCCGATCTTGCCGAAGCCGGTGTCACACGAGACGGTGAACAGCTGGAGGATCTGCCCGCCACAGTACGACCGGTCGAAGTTGTGCAGTTCGTGGGTCGTCTGGGGGAGGGGGAGCGCTCCGAGCACCGGGAACACCCGGTTGGCGAGCGAGGGCCGATGGTCGTAGACCGCCGAGGCGGTGATGATCTTGAACGTCGAGCCCGGTGGCCAACGGTTGCGGTAGGCGCCGGGCGACAGGGGGTTACCGGGTGTCGCAAGGAGCGTCTTCCACGCCTGTTGTTCCTTCACGGTGGACAGCTGCGACAACGCGGCAGGGTCGAAGGACGGGTTCGAGTACATCGCGAGGATCGCCCCGGTCGAGGGGTCGAGGGCCACGACCGAACCGGCTCGGCCTGCTAGCTCCCGGCGGGCGAGCTGCTGTAGCTTCTCGGAGACCGTGAGGGTCACGTTCTGGGGCCCGCCGGTCAGTAACTGACGGAGATCGGTCAGGTTGGTGGGGAAGCCGGCCTTCTGGACCGACCCGTCGAGGATGCCGTTGTAGGTCTTCTCCACGCCGTCGGCCCCGTAGATGAACGAGTAGTAGCCGGTGACGTCGGCGAAGAGCGAACCGGTCGGGTAGATGCGCTCGTAGCTGAACGGGCTCCCCTTGGGTGCGCGGATCGACTGCGCCAGGGTCGCGCCGTCGGCGGACAGGATCGCACCACGCGGACGGTCGTACTCGTTGAGAACGCGGGTCCCGTTGGTGGGACTGCTGGCCAGGGCCTTGGCGTGGAACAACTGCAGATAGTTGAGGCGTACGAACAGGGCGAGGAACAGGACCATCACCCCGGCGCCGACGAGGCGGATCTGGCGGTTCACTCCGCAGGCTCCGATAGTCGACGGCGCCCGCCCGCGAAGGGCCTCCTCGTCGCCGACAAGCTCGTGAGCCCTTGCCGCGCGGTGGTGTCGCTGATACGCAGTAGCAGCGCGAGGAGGATGTAGAAGGAGATGAGCGAGGAGCCCCCGTAGGCGACGAAAGGAAGAGTGATCCCGGTGAGGGGGATGAGGCGGGTGACGCCACCGATGATCACGAAGGTCTGGACCCCGATGATCAAGGAGAGCCCGGCGGCGAGGAGCTTCTCGAAGGGGTCCTCGCAGCGCAGAGCGATACGTAGCCCGGTCCCGACCAGTAGCAGGTAGCCGGCGAGGATCGCGGTGACCCCGGCGAGCCCGATCTCCTCGGCGATGACCGCGAAGATCATGTCGCTCGATGCCTCTGGTATCACCGCCGCGTTCGACTGTCCCGGCCCGGTGCCGAACAGCCCACCGTTGGCGATGGCGAACAGGCCCTGGAGTATCTGGTACCCGGAGGTGTTGGGGTGGGCGAAGGGGTGCAGCCAGCTCTGCACCCTGGTCTGGGCGTGGTGGACGGCGGTCAGGGCGAAGGCGGCTCCGCCGCCGAACAACCCGCCCCCGAGGAGCAGATAGGCACTGCGGCCGGTAGCGATCCAGAGCATCCCCAAGAACAGTGCGAAGAACAGGAACGACGAGCCGAGGTCGTTTTCTGCCAGGAAGATCAAGAGCGACAGTCCCCAGGCGAGCAGGACCGGTGCGAGGTACTTCGGGTCGACGACGAGCATTCGGCCGATCCGTCGGGTGCCGTGGGAGAGCTGCGCTGCCCGCTCCACCAGGGCGGCGGCGAAGAAGATCGCGAGGGCCAGCTCGGCCAGCTCGCCGGGCTGGAACTCGTGGGACCCGATGTGGATCCACAGGCGGGCCCCGTAGATGTTCTCGCCGAGTCCGGGCACTAGCGGCAGCAGGAGTAGCACGAAGCCCAGTGCTCCCCAGGTGTACCGGTAGCGGGCCAGGTCCCGGGCCCGGCGCACGACGAGCAGGGTCAGGATGAAAGCGGCCATCCCGATGGCGGACCAGAGCGCTTGGGCGGACGCCTCGGCGGCGGAGAGACGGGCGATGAACACGTAGCCGATCCCGTTGAGGAGACCGGCGACCGGCAAGAGGATCGGGTCGGCCTCGGGTGCAAGGATCCTCATAGCGACGTGACCGATGAGCAGCAGGGCGAGGATCACCCCGAGGAAGGGGACGATGTTGGGGGGTAGCGACCCGACCCGGCCGGCGCTGGCAAGGGAGTACAGCCCGCCGGTCAGAGCGACCGCTAGGACGATCAGACCCAGCTCGGTCCGCCGCCGAGCAGGACGGCGGCCTGCGAGGAGCGGGGTTGCGGGTGCGCAGGCGGTCCGAGGGCCGTCCTGGCTGACAGCGGTCAAAGGATCAGTCCCGCTCGATGAGGACCCT
>JAKABK010000157.1 GCA_021796905.1 Actinomycetes bacterium | reverse complement strand
GGCTCGACCGCGAAGACCATGCCCCGCTTCAGCTTCGGGCCGGGCGTCCCGGGCCAGTAGTTGGGGACCTGCGGGTCCTCGTGCATGGCGGTTCCGATGGCGTGACCGACGTACTCCCTCACCACCGAGAAGCCCGCCCCCTCCGCGACCTGCGCCACCGCGAGGCCGACGTCGTGGAGACGGTTGCCTTCCCGCAACCGGTCGATACCCGCCCACAGGCTCTCCTCGGTGACCGCCAGCAGCTTCTCGGCCTCCCCGCTGATCGCGCCCACCCCCATGGTGAACGCGGCGTCGCCGTGGTAGCCCTCGACGATCGCCCCGCAGTCGATCGAGATGATGTCGCCCTCCTCCAAGCGGTAGTCGCCCGGGATGCCGTGGACGATCATCGAGTTCGGGGAGGTGCAGATCACCGCCGGGAACCCGTGGTAGCCGAGGAAGTTGGACCGGGCGCCGCGACGGTCGAGCACCTCCCGGGCGACCCGGTCGAGCTGCGCGGTGGTCACCCCGGGCCGGGCGGCCTGCCTGGTGGCGGCGTGCATCTCGGCCACCACCCGGCCGGCCTTGCGCATCTTGGCGATCTCGTCGGGACGTCGTCTCACCCCACCAGTGTGGCGCCCGGCGGGCGGTTGCGGCGACGTGGCCCCCGGCGCTGCGGGCGGTCCCGGCGGAGCCCGCTCAGGTCCCCGGTGGGTGCAGGATCGCCCGGTCGACGACCGTGACGATCCGCTCGGTGACCTCGTCGGGCGAACCGATGGCTGCGATGCGCGCCAGGAGGCCCCGGTCCTCGTACCACTCGATGAGCGGGGCGGTCTCCGCCTCGTAGAGCTCGAGGCGGCGGCGGATCGCCGCCTCGGTGTCGTCGTCACGCTGGACCACCTCCCCGCCGCACACGTCGCAGAGGCCCGGCACCCGGGGAGGGTTGTCGATCACGCTGTAGTTGGCCCCGCAGTCCCCGCAGACCCTGCGGCTCGCGAGACGGTTGAGCACCGACGCGGTGTCGATCTCCAGGTCGATCGCCAGGTGCAGGCCGTTGGGCGAGAGGATCCTTGCGAGCGCCTCGGCCTGGGTCACGGTGCGGGGGAACCCGTCGAGCACGAAACCGCGGTGGGAGGTGTCACTGCGGGTGAGCCGCTCCCGGACCATGCCGATCACGATCTCGTCGGGCACCAGCTCCCCGGAGTCGAGGTACCTGTGGGCCTCCCGGCCCAGCTCCGAGCCCGAGCGGATCGCCTGGCGCAGGGTGTCCCCGGTGGAGATGTGCGGCACGACGTAGTGGCGCGACAGTCGCAGCGCCTGGGTGCCCTTCCCGGCGCCCTGCTTGCCGAGGATCAGGAGACGGGCGCCCGGGTTCACGTCGTCGCCGGTCGGGGTCCGCCGGTGCCGGCACCCAGTCGGGCCACTAGCTGAGGAAACCCTCGTAGTTGCGCATCATCAGCTGACTGTCGACCTGCTTCATCGTCTCGAGGGCGACGACGACCGCGATGAGCAGGGTGGTGCCGGCGAAGGGGTAGTTCTGGATGTGGAACAACGAGAGCATGACCGCCGGCAGCAGCGCCACCGCGGCCAGCCACAACGAGCCGGGGAGGTTGATCCGGTTGAGGATCCGCTGCAAGTGGCGCTCGGTCGGCAGACCGGGCCGGATACCCGGGATGTAACCCCCCTGCTTGCGGATCACGTCGGCCTGCTGCTCGGGGTTGAAGGTGAGCTGGGCGTAGAAGTAGGCGAAGGCGATGATCAACAGGCCGTAGAGGGCGATGTAGGTCAGGTTGTTGGGCTGGGCGAGGTTGCTGTTGATCCAGGTCTGAACGCTGAGCCCCCAGCCCTTGGACGGCAACAGGTTCGAGAGCAGGAACGGGAAGTACAGCACCGAGTTGGCGAAGATGATCGGCACCACCCCACCGGTGTTGACCTTCATCGGGATGTAGGTGCTCTGACCGCCGTACATCCGGCGTCCGACGACCCGCTTGGCGAAGGTGACCGGGATCCGCCGCTGGGCGAGCTCGACGTAGACGATGCAGCCGAGGATCCCCACCGAGACGACCACGACGAGCGCGAGGGCGAGCCAGCCGGCTTGACGCTCGATGGCTATCCCCCCCGCCGGCAGGGTCGCGACGACGTTGACGAAGATGAGCAGTGACATCCCCTGGCCGACCCCGCGCTGGGTGATCAGCTCCGCCAGCCACATCACCACGACCGTGCCGGCGGTCATGGTGAGCACGATCAGCAGCACGAGTGGGATCGAGAACTTGGGGATGTAGTCGAGGCTGCTCGTGGTGCCGAGCAGGATCGGGCTGCCGGAGTGGAAGGCGTAGACGAGGGTCGTCGACTGGAGCAGCGCCAGCACGATCGTCGCGTACCGGGTGACCTGGGTGAGCTTCTTCTGGCCGGTCGGCCCTTCGTCCCGCCATTTCTCGAACTTGGGGATGACCACCATCAGCAGCTGGATGATGATCGACGCGGTGATGTAGGGCATGATCCCGAGCCCGAAGACCGCGAAACGGGCGAGCGCCCCGCCCGAGAACAGGTTGAGCAGGCTGAACACCCCGCCGTGGGTCCCGCTGGTCGACGCCTCGTGGACCGCCTTGTAGCTGATCCCCGGGCAGGGGACGTTCGCCCCGAGGAGGTAGATCCCGACGATCAGCAAGGTGAACAGCACCTTGTTGCGCAGGTCGGGGACCCGGAACATGTTGGAAAGGTTGGACAGTGAGCTTCGCATCCAGCTTCTCCTCGGCCCGCGGACCATCGCAGGGTAGCGCCGCAGGCCCCGTCGGTGCCCGCGCCCGGGCCGACACCCGTCGGGCCGGTCGCGGCGGGGCCCGCCGCGACCCTCAGCGGTTGGTCAGGGCGTTTCCCTTGGCCGCAGGACGCCGGTCACCCCAGGGCGGGGCCAGGACCGTGACGGTACCGCCGGCGGCCCTCACCGCCTCGGCCGCCGACGCGGAGATGCCGTGCGCGGAGACGGTGAGCGGACGGGTCAGCTGGCCCCGTCCGAGGACCTTCACCAGCCCGTGCTTGTGGACCAGGCCCGCGGCCCGGAGGGTCTCGGGGCTGACCACGTCACCGTCGAGCTCCTCGAGGGTGTCGAGGTTGACGACGGTGAACTCGACCCGGAACGGGTTCTTGAAGCCCTTCAGCTTCGGCACCCGTTGGGTCAGGGGGAGCTGCCCACCTTCGAAGCCCGGTTTGATGTTGTTTCGTGCACCCTGGCCCTTGGTGCCCCGCCCGGCGGTCTTGCCTCCCTTGCCGGCGATGCCCCGGCCGACGCGCCGGCGGGCCCGCTTGGAGCCGGCAGGTGCTTGCAGGTCGTGGATCCTCATGCGGACCTCTCCTCGCTCCGGTCCGGACCGGCGGCCGACGACACCGAGACCAGGTGCGGGACCCGGGCGATCATGCCCCGGATCTCGGGACGGTCCGGAAGGGTGTTGGACGTGCCGATCCCGTGCAGGCCGAGGGCCCGCAGGGTCCCGCGGTGCTTGGGCTTGGTGCCGATCGCCGAGCGCACCTGGGTGACGGTCAGCTCCGGCATCACGCCACCTCGTCGGGCACGTGCGGACCCCTGCGGGCCTCGGTGTAGGCCCGCAGGACACCGGCGGGGATGATCTCGTCAGCGGGGAGGCCCCGGAGACGGGCGATGTCGTCGGGTCGCTTCAGCGCCCGGAGCCCGGCGACGGTCGCCTGGGCGACGTTGATGCTGTTGGACGATCCGAGCGACTTGGCCAGGATGTCGTGGATCCCGGCCATCTCCAGGATCGCCCGGGCGGCGCCACCAGCTATGACCCCGGTCCCGGGGGCGGCCGGTTTGAGCAGCACCCGGCCCGCGCCGGCCTCACCGAGCACCGGGTGGGTGATGGTGCTGCCGGCGAGGGGGACCTCGAACAGGTTCTTCTTCGCTTCCTCGATCCCCTTCTGGACGGCCAGTCCCGCCTCCTTGGCCTTCCCGTAACCGAGACCGACCACGCCCCGGCCGTCGCCGATGACCATGAGCGCTGCGAAGGAGAAGCGCCGGCCGCCCTTGACGACCTTCGCGACCCGGTTGACCTTGATGGTGCGGTCCTCGTACTGCGAATCGGGCGGCATTGCCTACAGCTCCAGTCCGGCCGCGCGGGCCGCTTCGGCGACCGCAGCGATGCGGCCGTGGTAGAGGAAACCGCCCCGGTCGAAGACGACCGCGCTGACCCCCGCGGCGCGGGCACGCTCCGCGACGAGGCGACCGACGGCGGCGGCGGCGGTCTTGTTGCCGGTCGGACCGGCGGAGCGGATCGACGCTTCGACGCTCGACGCCGCCGCGATCGTCCGCCCGCTCCGGTCGTCGATCACCTGGGCGACGACGTGCCTGTTCGAGCGGTGAACCGCCAGACGGGGACGTTCGGGGGTGCCAGCTACCTTCTTGCGGACCCGCCGGTGCCGTCGGGCAAGCGACACCTGCTTCTGCTTGGTGGTGATGCTCATCTACGCTCCTCGCTGCTGGCCGGTCACTTCGCGGCCTTGCCGGCCTTGCGGACGACCCGCTCCCCGGCGTAGCGGACTCCCTTGCCCTTGTAGGGCTCCGGCTTGCGGATCTTGCGGATGTTGGCCGCAACCTGCCCGACCATCTCCTTGTCGATCCCCCGGACCGACACACGGGTCGGGGCGGGCACCTCGAAGCTGATCCCCTCGGGGGCGTCCACGACGACCGGGTGGGAGAAGCCGAGCGCGAGCTCGATCTGCTCGGCGCCGCGCGCGACCGCCCGGTAGCCGACCCCGACGATCTCGAGCTCCTTGGCGAAACCGTCGGTCACCCCGATCACCATGTTGCTCACCAGGCTCCGGGTGAGCCCGTGAAGGGCGCGGTTGTGGCGCTGGTCGTCGGGGCGCTCGACGAGCAGGGTCGCTCCGTCCTGGCGGACGGTGATCGCTCCGGGAAGGCTCCTCACCAAGGAGCCCCTCGGGCCCTTGACGGTGACCTGACGGTCGGCGAGGGACACCTCGACCCCCGCGGGGACCGGGATCGGACTGCGGCCGATTCGGGACATGGTGGCTATCTCCTCACCACACGTAGCAGAGGACCTCGCCGCCCACGCGACGCTTGCGCGCCTCGCGGTCGGTCATCAGCCCTTGACTGGTGGACAGGACGGCGACCCCGAGGCCGCCGAGGACACGCGGCAGGTGGTCGGCTGCGGTGTAGACCCGGAGACCGGGCTTGGAGATCCGGCGAATGCCGGAGATCGTCCGTTTGCGCTCCGGGGAGTACTTCATCCGCACCTCGAGGAGCCGGCCGGGACGGCTCGCATCGGTGGTCACCTCGAAGCCCGAGATGTAACCCTCCTTCACGAGCACGGCTGCGAGTGACTCCTTCAGCTTGGACGAGGGCATCCTCACCGTGTCGTGCATCGCCACGTTGGCGTTGCGGATACGGGTGAGCATGTCGGCGATCGGGTCGGTCATGGTCACGGTCGCGTCCTCCTACCAGCTCGCCTTGGTCACGCCCGGCACCTCGCCGGCGTGCACCAGCTCCCGCAGACAGATCCGGCACAGGCCGAACTTGCGGAACACCGCGTGCGGCCTCCCGCAGCGCCGGCAG
>JAKABK010000156.1 GCA_021796905.1 Actinomycetes bacterium | reverse complement strand
CTGCGCCGCCGCCCGGCGGCGCTAGCTTGCTCCGCGTGGCCCGCCTGTCTACCTCACCCGTCGCCGCCGGCTCGATCGTCGCCGGCTACCTCGTCGCCCGCAGAGCGAGGAGGCGGGCCACCGGCGTCCTGGTGCTCGCCCCTGCCGGCGCCTGGTGCGCCACCCGGTGGCGTCGACAGGCCGGACCGGGAGCAGCTGCGGGCCTGGTCGGCGTGTACCTGGCAGCAGTGGGAGGTTCGCACCCCCTCGCCCGGAAGTTGGGCACCTGGCCGTCGGTCCTGGCGGTGTCTGCCGCCACGGGCCTGGCGGCGTGGGTCGTCGCCGACCGCAGGACGCTGCCTGCCGGCGGCTGACCGACTATGCCTGCCGGCGGCTGACCGACGCTGCCTGCCGGCGGCTGACCGACTGTGCCTGCCGGCGGCTGAGCGGCCCGAGCGGCCGCCCTACCGGTGCTGGAGCACCCAGCCGTCGGGCCCGGCGAGCGCCTGGGCCTCCTGCGGGCCCCACGATCCCTTCGGGTAGCCGATCGGCTCGGGCTTGTCGACGAGCAGGTCGCCGGCGACCTCCCACACGTGCTCCAGGCCGTCGGGTCGGGTGAAGAGCGACCGGTCCCCGATCAGCACGTCGTGGATCAGCCGGGAGTACGCCGGCAGGCTCGGGGTGTGGAACGCCTTGCCGAGCGGCAGCTTGGTCGTCGCCGTCCCGAGCGACAGCGTGACACCCGGCTGCTTGGCGACCACGGTGAGGTCGATCTCGCCGTCACCGGACAGCTCGAAGGAGAGGCAGTTGCCGAGCGGGGGGGCGCCGGCGAGGCAGCGCTCCGGGGCCCGGAAGCGCACGGTCACCCGCTGGCGGCTCTCGGCGAGGCACTTACCGGTGCGCAGGAGGAACGGGACCCCTTCCCAGCGGTCGTTGTCGACCCACAGGCGCGCAGCGACGAAGGTCTCGGTCCGGGAGCCCGGAGCGACACCGTCGGTGTCCCGGTAACCCTCGTACTGGCCGACGACCACGTCGTCCCAGGTGAGCTTGCGGAAGCAGCCGATCACCTCCTCCCTGGCCGCCGCGATGCACTCGGCGTCGAGGTTGTCGCAGGGTTCCATCGCCACCTCCCCGGCGAGCTGGAACAGGTGGGTGACGAGCATGTCGAGGATCGCACCGGTGTGCTCGTAGAAATCGGCCCGGGTGGCGACGTCGAGGGTCTCGGGGACGTCTATCTGCACGCTGTCGATGTGCCGGCGGTCCCATGAACGGGCGAACAGGCCGTTGGCGAAACGCAGGACGTGGATGTCCTGGGCGGCCTCCTTGCCGAGGAAGTGGTCGATCCGGTAGATCTGGGACTCCTCGAAGACCTTGTGCGCCGCCCGGTCGAGCTCCCGGAAGCTCTCCATCGACGTGCCGAACGGCTTCTCGTAGACCACCCGGGAGCCCCGGGCGAGACCGTGCTCTCCGATCCCCTCGGTGAGCTTGGCGAACGCCGTGGGAGGAACCGCCAGGTAGTGGACGTAGCGAGCGGTCTGGCCGAGCTCCTCGTGGGCCTCTTTCAACACGTCGAGCAGGCTGCCGGGGTCGGCCGCGTCGAAGCCGCCGCCGGCGAAACGCAACCGGGAGCGGAACTCCTCCCAGGGGCCGTCGTCGGGTTTCGGGCCGAGCTCCTCGAGGCTCTTGCGGACCCGCTCCTGGAAGTTCTCGTGGGAGACGTCGCCGCGGCCGTTGCCGACGAGACGCCAGTCCTCGGGGAGCAGCCCTTCCTGGGCGAGCCGGAACAGGGCGGGCAGCACGAGCCGGTGGGCGAGGTCTCCGGTGGCTCCGAACAGGACGATCACGGTGGGTGGGGGGACGAGTCGGCGGTCGACCACTTGACGGCTCCTGTCAGATCTGCTGGCTTCGGGGAAAGAGGGGCGGACCCGTGGGTCCCGCCCGCTGGTCCCCCGTGCCTCTACCCTTCCCGGGCCCTCCCGACGCCCGGACCCGGCCCGGAACCGGGCTCACACCCTGTGGTGCTCAGGAGTCGAAGCCCAGGCCGACCCGGTCGAGGAGCCGGAGCCAGGCGTTGCGCCTCCCGCCGTGGGCGTCGGCGGAGGCGATCGAGGCCCGGGTCAGCTCGATCACCGCCCACCCGAGCGGCTCGGGAGGGAACGGCAAGGGCTTGGAGCGCACCATGCGCAGCTCGCTGCGTTCGCTGCGGACGCCGGTGAGCAGGTCGAGCACCACCTGCGCCGCGAAGCGCGTGGCTCCCACCCCGACACCGGTGAACCCGGCGGCGTAGGCGACCCGACCCCCGAGGGCGGTCCCGAAGAAGGCGCAGAACCGGCTGCAGGTGTCGATCGCCCCGCCCCAGCGGTGGGTGAAGCCGACGTCGGCGAGCTGCGGGAAGGTCTGGTAGAAGTGCTCGGAGAGCCTGGCGAAGGTCGCCGGGCGCTGGTCGTAGACGCTGCTCACCTTTCGGCCGTAATGGTAGATCGCGTCGTAGCCGCCCCACAGGATCCGGTCGTCGGAGGTGAGGCGGTAGTAGTGGAACTGGTTGCCGGCGTCGGAGACCCCTTGGCGGTGCGACCAGCCGATCCGGGCAAGCTGCTCGGTGGTGAGCGGCTCGGTGACCAGCACGTGGTCGTAGACGGGGATCACCCGGGGTCGCACCCGGCGCAGCAGTGACGGGAAGGCGTTGGTGCCGAGCGCGACCCGGTCGGCCAGCACCTTGCCGCCTGTGGTGGTCACCGCCACCAGGCGACCGGAGCGCTCTAGTCCGAGGGCTGCGGTCCGCTCGAAGATCCGCACCCCGGCGTCGAGGCAGGCGTCCCTCAGACCCCAGGCGAGGCGGGCGGGGTTGACGATCGCGCAGCCCTCCCGGTCCCAACGCCCCGCTAGATAGGTCGGTGAGTCGAGCTCGGCTCGCAGCGCGCCGGGCTCGAGCCAGTCGTCTGGGAGCGCGCCGGTTCCCCGCAGCTCGTCGACCTGCCAGTCGGCGGTGGCGACACTGAGCGCGCCGGTGCGCTCCCACCCGCACTCGACCCCCCGCTCCCGCACGAACGCGTCGATCGCCTCCAGGTTCTCCTGGCCGAGCCGGGCGAGCCGGTCGTACTCGTCGGGGAACCGGTTCCTGCCGTTGGCCTCGCCGTGGGTGAGGGTCGCTTCGCAGAACCCGCCGTTGCGTCCCGTCGCCGCCCACGCGACCCGCTCCGCCTCCAGGACCACGACGTCGAGGGCGGGGTCGGCCTCCTTGGCGAGCAGCGCGGTCCACAACCCCGAGAAGCCGCCTCCGACGACCGCCAGCCCGGTCCGGAGCGGCCGGTCGAGCGCCGGCATCGGAGCGGGGGCGCGGGGGTCGTCGAGCCAGAAGCTGACCGGGGCCGCGCGACGCCACGCCTGGTCCGGCGAGCGGTCCGGAGCAGCTCGGCGCGAGGTGACCACCCCCACATCATGGCGTCCTCCCGGCCCGCCGGCGAGTGACGAGCCGGTCGGGGGGCTGCCGGGCGGGCCGGGGACCAGCCGGGCGGGCCGTAGTCTCGGTGCCGGCGCCGGGAGCAGGCCCGGCGTCCCGACCCCGCTGGCCGGCTGGGTCGGGTCGACGACCCGGGAGGAGGGCTCCTGAGTGACGACATCGCGCCGACGGGACGCCCGTCTCGCCTACGGGCGTCGGGCAGCGGTGGTCGGCCAGGCGGGACGGCGCGCGGGCAACCATCTCGAGGGCCTCTTCGGGGGGCCCGAACGCACCCGGGTGATCGTGGTCCTCGCCTGTGTGCTGTCGCTCAGCAGCGCCGACGCGGCCACCGTCGGGGCGGCCGCCCTTCCCCTCCGCAACGCCTTGCACGTCGACAACACCGACATCGGGCTGCTCGTGACCGCCAGCTCGCTGGTCGCCGCGGTCGCGAGCATCCCCTTCGGGGTGCTCGCCGACCGGGCGCGTCGGACCCGGATCCTCGGGTTCACCGTCGCCCTCTGGGGCGTCGCGATGCTCTGGTCGGCGACCGCCGGCAGCTTCGAGCGGCTGCTGTGGTCCCGCCTGTTCCTCGGGGTCGTCAACGCCTCGGCCGGCCCGGTCGTCGCCTCGATGGTCGGCGACTACTTCCCGTCGGCCGAGCGGGGACGGATCTACGGCTACATCCTGACCGGCGAGCTGCTCGGCTCCGGGATCGGCTTCGCGGTCACCGGCGACGTCGCGGCGCTCAGCTGGAGGGCGGCGTTCGTGATCCTGGCCCTACCGACCTTCGTGCTCGCCCGCTACGTCCTGCGGCTACCGGAGCCGGCCCGGGGTGGGATCGCCCCCCTGCCCCGGACCGCCGACGCGGGAGCCGGTGCGGCCCGCAGCGCCGGTACGGCCCCCGGTGCCGGTCCGGCCGACCGGACCCGACCGATGGCGGCACCGTTCGCCACCCCGCCCCCGTCCCCACCCGAGGACGGATGGGGATGGGATGTCGCCGACCGGCCGGCGCGGCCTGCCGGGCCCGGGAACCCTGACGCGGCGGAGACCGACGCCCAGCGCGTCGCCCGGGAACGGGGGGTGTCCCCCGACCCGGACCGGGTCCTCAGGGTCAACGCCAGAAGGATGGGGATGTGGAACGCCGCCCGTTACCTGCTCGGGATCCGGACCAACGTGGTGCTGATCGTCGCCAGCGCCTTCCTCTACTTCTACCTGGCAGGTCTGCAGACCTTCGGCTCGGAGCTCGCCTCCGAGCAGTACGGCATCCCCGTAGCGCTCGCCAACCTGTTGATCCTGCTGGTCGGGGTGGGGGCGGTGGTCGGGGTGCTGCTCGGCGGCTACCTGAGCGACAGCCTGCTCCGCCGCAAGATCCTCAACTCCCGGATCTGGATCGCCGGGATCGGCGCCCTGCTCACCACCTTGTTGTTCGTGCCCGCGATCCTCACCCGCAGCACCCTCACCGCCGTGCCCTACCTGACCCTCGCCGCGTTCGGGTTGACCGTCCAGGAGGCACCGATCGACGCCGCCCGCCTCGACATCGTCCCCCCGCTGCTGTGGGGACGGGCCGAGGGGCTCCGCACGACGCTGCGAACCTCCGCCCAGGCGCTCGCACCGGTGCTGTTCGGGGCGTTCTCCGGGCTCTTCGGCGGGGGCCGGGCCGGTCTGCAGTGGACCTTCCTGCTGATGCTCCTCCCGCTGCTCGCCAACGGGGTGATCCTGCTCTACGCCACCCGCACCTACCCCCGCGACGTCGCCACCGCGGCTGCGGCGGTTCCCCCGCCCCCCTGAACCCCGGCGCCAGCAAGCCCACCCGGTAGCCACCCCGCCCGCTCCACGACGCTGTCCCCCGGCACCGTCCCGGCCCGCCAGGAGACCTGACTCGGCGACCAAGCCGACGACTTCTGGTCGCCTGCTCAAAGGTGTCCGGTCGCCGGGTCCGGACGGGATCAGATGGACCACACGGGCAGGCCGGGGATCAGGCGGCGGAGGTCGTCTGAGTCGGAGGTGACCGCCGCCTGGTGGCGCTCGCTGGCGCAGATGGCCACGCTGGCGCCGATCAGGTCGGCGGTCCCGGCTCGTCCGAGCAACACCCCCGCCGCCCGTGCCGTCGGCTCGTCCAACACCACGACATTGGTCTCGGGAGCCGAGAGCAGCTGGGC
>JAKABK010000155.1:3883-5586 GCA_021796905.1 Actinomycetes bacterium | reverse complement strand
GGGGCTGTCGGGGGAGGGCGGTGCTGATGATCCGGTCGGCGGTCAGGACGAGGGCGGGTCGGACAAGGCGGCCGGGGCCAGCGGACCGCACGGCCAGTCACCTCTCGACCCGGTGATCCCGCCGGGTCCGCCCGGCGGGAGCGCCACCTGCACCGGGGTGCCGAGGCCGGCCCCCGAGGTCCAGGGCAGCTCGGCGCTTTGCGCCAGCGAGAAGCTGTTGGGCGAGTACCAGTTGGCGGGGTGGGTTCTCCGGAGAGCACCGACGGCCATGTAGGTGGTGGCGACGAGCGCTGCGCAGTACAGCACCGTGTCGCCGCTCGACTGGCCGTAGAGGCGCCCGACCGCGTAGTCGAGGGCCATCTCCAGTACCGTTCCGAACGGCCGCTGCTCGTAGGTGGAGATCACCTGCTCCATCGAGGCGGGCAGCGAAGCTGGTCGCTGCCAGACGAGAGGAACGTACCAGGCGACGTCGCCGAGCCCGAAGATCGTCTGCGCCGCGCCGAGCGCGTCCCCGAGCTGTGCGCCGGGATGGGCCTTGCCGACCCTCGGGTCGACGACGACGCCGACCGGCGCTTCCTGCCACAGCGGCGGCGGCTCTGCCGGGTCCGGGCGGTAGATCATCGCTACGTGCGAGAACGGCCCGCCGGTCAGCAGCTCGATCCAGCGGCTGAGCGCCTCGGAACCGGCGAAGACCAGCAGGTCGCCGGTCTGCATTGCCCCTTCGAGCTCGGCCCATGCGACGCTAACGCTAACCACGGTGCCGGTGTCGCTCGTCACTGCGTCGCCCGGTCCGGTGCCCGACTGCCTCGGTGGGTCCCTCGGTGCGGTAGCAGCCACCTGCCCGAGGCTAGCCAGTGGCGCTGGCGGCTACCGTGGAGGGGTGACGGGCTGTCAGGGGTAGTGGATGCAAGAGCCTTCACGACAGGTTCGGGTCACGCTGCTGTTCACCGACATCGTCGCTTCGACGGCGAAGTGGGAGGCGACACCCGGCGGGATGCAGGAGGCTCTCGCCCGCCACGACGCACTGCTCGCCAAGGTGGTCGCGGGGAGGGGCGGCGCGGTGCTCAAGCACACCGGGGACGGCATGATCGGGCGCTTCGAGCACGCCGGCGCCGCCGTCGGGTCGGCCCTCGACGCACAACGCCTGTTGACCGTGGAGGACTTCAGCTCGGTCGGAGGGCTCGAGGTGCGGATGGGTGTGCACACCGGGACCGCCGAGGAGCGCGACGGGGACCTGTTCGGCCCGACCCTCAACCGCTGCGCCCGGGTGGTCGACGCGGCCAACGGCGGGCAGCTGCTGTTGACCGACGCCGCCCGCTCGGCGCTCGCCGGGGAGGGCGGTCAGCGGGATGTCGAGCTGGTCGACCTCGGCCCGCAACGGCTCCGGGGAGTGGCTCTCCCCCAACGACTGTGGACGGTGCTGCACCCCTGCCTTCCCGCCGCGCTGAAACCTCCCCGGTCGCTCAACTCCCTCGTCGGCAACCTCCCCGCCGACCCGACCCCCCTCGTCGGGCGTGACGAGCTGCTCGAGGAGCTTTGTGGTCTCCTCTCCGGCTCCGGGCTGGTCACCCTCCTCGGGCCGGGCGGAGTGGGCAAGACCTCGCTCGCCCTGCACGCCGGGGCCAGGCTGGCGAGCCGCCTGCCCGATGGTGTCTGGGTCGTCGACCTCGCCAAGCTGAGCCGGTCGGGCGAGGTGCCTGGTG
>JAKABK010000155.1:0-3873 GCA_021796905.1 Actinomycetes bacterium | reverse complement strand
GCCGTCGCCGCGACCCTCGGGCTGGCCGAACGCAACGGGCAGGAGAGCCTCGAAACGGTGCGCGACGCTCTCGCCGCTCGCGATGCGCTGGTGGTGCTCGACAACGCCGAGCACGTCCGCTCCGGTGTCGCCGAGCTGGTGGCCGCGATCCGCCGCCCCGGGTCCCCTGCCCGGTTCCTCACCACCAGCCAGGTGGCGCTCGGGTTGCCCGGGGAGATGACCGTCGTGGTGCCCACCCTCCCGCTCCGACCCGCCCTCGACGCTGCGGCCGACCCGGCTCCGGCTGTGCGGTTGTTCGCCGAGCGGGCGGGCGCGGTCGACCCGAGCTTCCGGCTCGACGAAGAGACCGTTGCCCTGGTCACTTCGATCTGCACCGACCTCGACGGACTGCCCCTCGCCATCGAACTGGCCGCCGCGCGGGCCGAGGTGCTCCCCGTCGAACGGATCGCGGCCGGTCTCGCCCGACGTTTCGAGCTCCTCGCTGCCACCCCGGGCCGCCCGCTCGTGGCGCGCCACGCCACGATGGCCGCCGCCCTCGACTGGAGCGTCGGGCTACTCTCGGTCCCCACACAGGAGCGTTTCGTTCGGCTCGGGGTCTTCCGGGCCGGGTTCGGGCTCGACGCAGCGGTCGCGGTGGCCGGCGGGGGTGACAGTGAGGTGGCGCTGGCCGGCTCCCTCGCCGAGCTCCGCAGCCACTGCCTGCTCGCCGTGGAACGCCACGGGGGCGAGACCCGCTACCGGATGCTCGAGACCGTCAGGGAGTACGCCACCGAGCGGCTGGCTGGCTCCGTCGAGCTCGAGGCGCTCCTCGCTCGTCACGCCCGGCACTTCGCTGCGGTGGCGAGGAGGCTGGCCTCGGGGGCCGACGGTCCCGGGGTCGCCGACCTGCTCGACGCCTGCGAGCTCGACCTGGCCGACCACCGCCAAGCCTTCGAGCGTCTCCTCGCCACCGACCCGCCGGGAGCAGCGACCCTCGTGTCGGACCTGCGGCACTGGTGGACGGTGCGCGACTCGCCGCTCGCCGGGCTGCGGTGGGCGGCCGAAGCCCTCTCCGCTCTCGGCGGGGACGCCGCCGAACCCTCCGAGGAGCTGGTCGGTCTGCTCGCCGTGACCGGAACCCTCGGGGTGATCGCCGGTGACCACGCCGCCGCCGAACGCCACCTGCGCGCCACCCTTGACGCCGCGGTGGCGATCGGCCGGCGGCCACCCCCCCAGACCCTCGCCATGCTCGCCACCTCGGCCGCGTTCCGAGGACAACGAGACGAGGCCCTGCGCCTGGCCCGAGCCGCCCTCGACGCCGCCGCAAGCGTTCCCGGAGGCGCCGACGACGTCGAGCGCTTCCTCGGCGCGACGATGGCGCTCGCAGGGGACGGCGAGGCCGGGTTCGCGATGTGCCGGCGGGCGGTCGACGCGGCGCGAGGCTCGCCGCTGCGGCTCGCCAACTCCTTGGCCAACCTCTCCCTCGCCGGGGTCTTCCTCGGGTCCGCCGCAGGTCTCGACGTCGCCGTCGAGGCCGGCACCGAGGCCGTCGCGGTCGCCAGGCAGATCGGTTCCCGCTACTACGAGGGAGGCGGCTGGGGGGCGCTCTACGGGGCCCACCGGCGCCGAGGTGACCGGCGTTCGGCCCTGCTCGCGGCGGCCGAGGCGATGCCGCTGATGCTCGCCTCGGGGGCGGTCCAGTACCTCACCCAACTGCTCCACTCCCTGGCCGACGACCTGGTCGCCACCGACGCGTACGACGCGGTCAGCGTCGCCTCCGCGGCCGCCTGTCGCCGGGCCGGGCCGGGCGCGTCGGGGACCTGGGAGGAGGTCACCCGGACCCGCATGCAAGCCGCGGCAGGCGACAGGCTCGGTTCCGAAGGTTTCGCCCTCGCCTGGGACGAGGGTCTCCGTCTCGGCCTCGACGAGGTGGTGCTGCGGGCCCGGGCCGCAGCGGAGGACGCGGCCGCCTACTGAGCCCCGGGCGGGCCGTCGGCGCCGGGAAGGACCCCGGCGAAGAGCCCGCCGGGGTCGTGGGCGACGACGCCACCGACGATCGTCGCCCGCACCCCGAGGTCGGCGTCGAGGACCACCAGGTCGGCGTCGGCGCCGGCGACGACGCGGCCGTTGGGAGCGGCTCGGATCGCGTCCGCGGGCGCCGCCGACGCGGCGTGCAGAGCGTCGGCCAGGGACACGCCGGCGGCTACCAGGCCGGCGACCGCCCGCTCCATGGTGAGGGTGCTGCCGGCGAGAGTGGTCCCGTCGGAGGCCAGCCGGACCGCCCCGTCGGTGACGAGGACCTCGCCCGGCCCGAGCCGGTAGCGGCCGTCGGACAGACCACACGCGGCGGTGGCGTCGGTGACCGCGACCAGTCGGTCCCCGGCGAGGCGGGCCAGCAGTCCGAGCACCACCGGGTCGACGTGGACACCGTCGGCGATCACCTCGATGCTCACGGTCGGGTCGGTGAGGGCGGCGCCGACCGGCCCGGGCCGGCGGTGGCCGAGCGGCGCCATCGCGTTGAAGCAGTGGGTGAGCTGCGACGCGCCGGCCGCGAACCCGGCGCGGGTCGCAGCCAGATCGGCGTCGGTGTGCCCGACGGCGACCACCACCCCGGCGCCGACCAGCCGGCGGATCGCCCCCAGGGCACCGGGGAGCTCGGGGGCGAGGGTCACCAAGCGGAGCGTGCCGGCAGCGGCGGAGAGCAGCCGGTCGACAGTGGCCGGGTCGGGGTGGCGCAGCCGTCCCGGGTCGTGGGCCCCGCAGCGGGCGGCGGCGAGCCAGGGCCCCTCGAGGTGCGAGCCGATCACCCGGGCGGCGCCGGCGGGTGGGGCGTTCGTCACCAGGGAGATCCCCGCCAGGCTCGCTTCGAGCGCGTCGAGATCGTCGGAGACCGTCGTCGCTACGAGAGAGGTAGTGCCGTGGGCAGCGTGGGCGGCGGCCACCGCCACCGTGGCCGCCGCGACCTCCCCGGGGTCGCCGCCGTTGACCTGCTCGCCGTTGGCTCCGTGCACGTGGAGGTCGACGAACCCGGCAGCCACCAGCAGGTCCCCGAGCTCGACTAAGACCCCGAGCGCAGGCGGGGGGGGAGACCCGACGTCGGCGATGACCCCGCCGCGGATCGCCACCCATCCCGCGGCGACGCCCCGGTCCGGCCGGGCGAGCCGGGAGGTCGATAAGACCGCGACGGGCGGTGTGCTCACCCGAGCGGGGTGGTCAGGCCGCGACCAGGTCACGGACCGCCTCTACGAGGGGCGGTCCGCCGGAGCGTTCGACGACGATCAGCGACCCGTTGGGCACCGGGTCCCAGCCCGGCTCGTGCCAGCCGGACGAGGCGACCACCGTCGCCCCGGCGGTCGTGGTGTGAGCGAGGTCGTAGTAGTCCGATCCGAGGTCGGGGGCGATCCTCTCCGGTCCGAACCAGCACACCGCCACGAGCCGGGTCGGGGTGAGGAGCATGCAGTTCAGGCTGGTGTAGCGGCAGTTGCGCGCCACTGTTAGTACTGCGGCGGCGAGACCGGCGACGTCGTCGCCCTCCCGGGCGATCGCCGAGCGCACCGCCAGCCAGTACCGCTCACTGTCGGTGTCGCCAGCCGGGGCCGGTCCGTTCGGGTCGCCGGTCAGGACCTCGAGGGGCGGCATCCCGGTGATCGAGCCGTTGTGGGCGAAGGCGACCCGTCCGTCACCGAAAGGATGGGTGTTGGCGAGGCTCACCCCGAGATCGAGGGTCGCCCAGCGTAGGTGGACCAGCGCGGCGTCGGTCGCGACGGAACCGGCCAGTTCCCCGAAGGTCTCGGATCCTGCCGCCGATCGGGCCTCCTTGCGGACCTCGACGCCCGGACCGTCGGGCCGGGCGTAGCCCCATCCGTCACCGTGGCGGTCGGCGGCGAGGCGGAG
>JAKABK010000154.1 GCA_021796905.1 Actinomycetes bacterium | reverse complement strand
CGCCCCGGCCCCTCCGACCGCCCCGGCCCCTCCTGTCGAGCCCGCCCCGCCGGGCCCCTCGGGAGCGGCGGTCGCCGAGCGCCCCCGCCTGCGGGACCGTCTCGGTAAGGCCCGCTCCCTCTTCGGCGGGTACCTCGGCGCGGTCCGCTCGCGCGACCGGATCGACGATTCGACCTGGGAGGCGCTCGAGGAGGCACTGATCCTCGCCGATGTCGGGGCCGAGACGGCGATGGCGCTCCTCGACGACCTGCGGACCCAGGTGAAGGCCGAAGGGGTCACGAGCCCCGAGGAGCTGGTCGTCAGGCTGCGCAACGACCTGGTCTCCCGTCTCGACGCCGACCGCAGCCTGAGCTTCGAGCCGGGAGCCACCAACGTGTGGTTGATGGTCGGGGTCAACGGGGTCGGCAAGACCACCACCATCGGCAAGCTCGCCCACCGCCAACGCGCGGAGGGACGCCAGGTGGTCGTCGCTGCCGGCGACACCTTCCGGGCGGCGGCCGCCGACCAGCTGGCGAGCTGGGCGGAGCGTGCCGGGGTGGAGATCGTGAGAGGCAACGAGGGCGGGGACCCCGGAGCGGTGATCTTCGACGCCGTCCAGCACGCCGCGGCCAAGGGGGCTGACCTGGTGCTCGCAGACACCGCCGGACGGCTCCACAACAAGGTGAACCTGATGGAGGAGCTCAAGAAGGTGCGCCGGGTCGCCGAACGCCCTCCGGGGAAGGTCACCGAGGCGCTGCTCGTCCTCGACGCCACGACCGGGCAGAACGGCCTCACCCAGGCGAAGCTCTTCGCCGAGGCGGTGGGCGTGACCGGGGTGGTGCTGACCAAGCTCGACGGGACCGCGAAGGGGGGCATCGCCCTGGCGGTCCAGACCGAGCTCGGGATACCGGTGAAGCTGGTCGGCGTCGGGGAGTCCGCCGAGGACCTGATCGCCTTCGACCCGGTCGAGTTCGTGGACGCCCTCGTCGCCCCCGAGGAGTAGGCGGACAGACATCCCGGGCCGGCAGCGAGGGTGTCGAACCACGGCGTGGCGCTGGTAGGCTGACCTTGCTCACCTCGAGCCACGCGTTCCCCTGAACGGGAGCAGATCGGGGGTTCCGATGCGAACCCGACACCCTGTCAGTGCCCCACAGCCGCGGTTGGTGACGGTGGGGTCCCGGCGATCCCCTGGCTGCCCCGGACCACGACACCTCTCGCCGCCCGAGCCGAGCTTCAGTGCTTTCGACCTCGGAGGGGTGCTGTACCGCTTCGGGCTCGCCGGGCGATCGGGCTACCCGGTCCCCGGGCGATCGGGCTACCCCGTCGCCGGGCGCGTCGGCCCGGTCGCCGGGCGAGTCGGCCCGGTCGCGGCGTGACGACACCGACCGACCCGCAGGGAGGGAACCCGCCGCTCGACGCCTCTGGCGAGCTGGCCCCGGTGCGGTCCGGAACCCGGGGTCGCTGCGGGCGCTGCCAGGCGGAGCTGGCGTGGGACCCGGCGTTGGCGTTCCAGACCGACTGGGCGTTGTGCCCGCGCTGCACGGAGATCCTCCTGCCCCGACGGTGAGCTGGCAGGGCTCCCGGAGCCGTCCCCCTGCCGACCCGCACCAACCAACCGACCGACCCCTGATCGTCCGCGCCTGCCGGCTGGCGAGCCGGGATGCCGGCGCGTCGGCCCGCAATCGCCTGCCGGTCCACACCACGAGACCTCGGAGCAACTCGCCAATGCCAGCGACCTACGGATTCCTCAGCACCTACCCCCCGACCCAGTGCGGGTTGGCGACGTTCACGGCGTCGCTGGTCGCCGCGCTCGGCGGGCGGGGCCCGAGACCCTCGGGCGTCGGGGTCGTGCGAGTGGTCGACGGCCCGAGCGGCACCTCGGCGCCGGAGGTGGTCCACCAGATGGCCAAGCACCCCGAGGACGGCGGGGCGGCGGCCGCGGCGGCGCTGGACCGCTTCGACGTCGTCGTCGTCCAGCACGAGTACGGGATCTACGGAGGTCCCGACGGGGAAGCCGTCTTGTCGGTGGCCGGTCGGATCGAGGCACCGATGATCGTCGTGGCCCACACCGTGCTCGCCGACCCGACGCCCCACCAGCGTGCAGTGCTCGTGGATCTGGTCGACATGGCGTCGTCGGTGGTCGTGATGACCGACACCGCCCGCCGATGGCTGGTCGGTCGCTACGGTGTCGACCCGACAAGAGTGGAGCTGATCGCCCACGGCGCGCCGACCGACTGGGGTGCCGGCGGGCGAGTGGTCGGTGGCGGCGCCCCGCTCGTGCTGACCTGGGGGTTGCTCGGCCCGGGCAAGGGCATCGAGTGGGCGGTGGAAGCCCTCGCCGGGCTGCAGGACCTCCGACCGGCACCCCGTTACGTCGTGGCGGGTGAGACCCACCCCCACGTCCTCGCACGCGACGGGGAGAGCTATCGCGAGGCGGTGGTAGCCCGGGCGGAGCGGCTCGGGGTCGGTCACGCCCTCGAGCTGGTCGACCGTTACCTCGCCCCACGAGAGCTGCGCGATCTGGTCCTGGCGGCCGACGTCGTCGTGCTCCCCTACGACTCCACCGACCAGGTCACCTCCGGAGTACTGATCGAAGCGGTCACTGCGCGCCGTCCGGTCGTCGCCACCGCCTTCCCCCACGCAGTGGAGCTGCTGTCGTCCGGCGCCGGGATCGTCGTGGGCCAACGCGACGTCGAGGCGATGACCGACGCGCTCCGTCGGGTCCTCACCGAACCGGCGACCGCCGCTCGCATGGTGGCTGCAGCCGAACGGCTCGCGCCGGATCTCACCTGGGCTGCGGTCGCCGAGCGCTACCGGCTCCTCGGCAACCGGCTCCTCGGCAACCGTCTGCTGCGCTCCCCGCTGCGTCCCGCCCTGGCGGTGGGAGGCGCATGACGTCCTCGGTCCCCGGCTACGAGCACCTCCTCCGGATGAGCGACGACACCGGGCTGCTGGAGCACGCCATGGGGGCCTTGCCCCGCCGCGAGCACGGGTACTGCCTCGACGACGTGGCCCGGGGCCTGGTGCTGGTCTCGCGCGAGCCGGACCCGGGCGCCGACCAGCTCCGTCTCGCCGACACCTACCTGGCCTTCGCGGCGCACGCCCAGAGCCCGCTCGGGTCGTTCCGGAACCGGCTCGGATACGACCGGCGTTGGGCTGATCCGCCGGGAACGGGCGACTGGTGGGGGCGGGCGATGTGGGGTCTCGGCTCGATCGCCGCCGGGACGGGCCCCTCCCGGCAGCGGACCGAGGCGCTCGACCGCTTCTCGCTCGGCTGCCGGCAGCGGTCGCCGTGGCTGCGTTCGATGGCCTTCGCCGCCCTGGGGGCGGCCCAGGTGCTCTCGGGTTATCCCGGCCACCGCGCCGCCCGCGACCTGCTCAGCGATCTCGTCGTCCTGCTCGGAGCAGCACCCGCCGGCTCCTGCCCGTGGCCCGAGGAGCGTCTGGCGTACTCCAACGCCAGCATCCCCGACGCGCTCATCGCGGCAGGTGCGGCTCTCGGTGACGCCGACGTCGTCGACCACGGGATCACCCTCCTCGACTGGCTCGTGGATCGCCAGACGAGCAGCGGGCGACTCTCGCCGGTGCCGGTCGGCGGGTCACCGGTAGGTGCGGTGGTCTCCGGTTTCGACCAGCAGCCGATCGAGGTGGCAGCGATCGCCGACGCAGCGGCCCGCGCCCTCGCCGTGAGCGGCGATGCCCGCTGGCACCTGACGCTCGTGTCGGCCCGGGCGTGGTTCGAGGGGCACAACGACGTCGGCGTCCCGATGCACGACCCCCTCACCGGCGGGGGCTACGACGGGTTGTCGGCGAGCGGACCCAATCTGAACCAGGGCGCCGAGTCGACGCTCGCGTGGCTGACGACCCAACAGCAGGACCGCACGATCGGCGCTCCGGTGCTCGAGGCACGCAGATGAACAGGCTCCCCGAAGGTGTCCTGGAGAGGACGACGGTCCGGCTCCGACCCGACCCGGCCCGGATCGTGAGCCAGCTGTTCGTCGCAGGCGAGGAGATGCCCTCGGGGAGCTCACGGGCGACGACGGTGATGCGCAGGGTCCTGGCGCTGAGCGAGGAGCAGGTCGAGACCGAACTGGCCGGCGTCTTCGAGCGTTTCGGGGACCGCCACGAGCACCTCTCCGAAGAGCTTGTCGCCCACTTCGAGCATCTCAGCGACCGTACCGGGGACACCCCGGAGCTGTCCGTCGCCCGCCGGATGCTGGTCGGTGCCTACGCAACCAGCGAGTACGCCTTCGAATCGGTGTCGCTGTGCAACCCCTCGATCGTCGCCCACCCCGACCAGAGCGGCATCGCGCCCGGGCAGCTGCGCTTCCTGATCAGCCTGCGGGCGATCGGCGAGGGCCACCTGTCGTCGATCGAACTGCGCGCCGGTACCCTCGACGGCGCCGGCGGGATCTCCGTCGAGGAGCCGGGCCGCTTCGCCGTCACCGGCACGGTCCAGCCGGGTCCCTACGACCGTGACGCCTTCGCAGCGCTGCTCGCCGGCCACGGTGGCGACGTCGAGGTCGCGTCGATGGTCCTCGGGCGCCTTCCGGGGCGCTTCACGCGCCTCGGGCTCGAGGAGTCGATCGCCGCCGTGCCCGCTCGGGCCGTGGCGCGAGGTGGTGGCCGACTGATGATCGAGGCGATCCGCACCGTCGCCGACAGCAACTACACCCTGACGTTCCCGGAGGCCAGCGCGGTCTCGGAGCGGGTGGTGCGCCCCGCCGGCCCGGCAGAGAGCCACGGCATGGAAGACGCGCGCTTCGTGCGTTTCGTGGACGACGACGGGACGGTCACCTACTACGGCACCTACACCGCCTTCGACGGCGCCCGGGTGGCGCCGCAGCTGATCGCCACCGATGACTTCCGCGTCTTCAGAGTGGCCCAGCTGGCCGGGCCGGCGGCGGCGAACAAGGGGATGGCGCTCTTCCCGCGGCGGATCGGTGGCCGCTACTTCGCCCTGTCGCGCTGGGACCGGGAGACCAATGCCGTCGCCACGTCCGCGGACGGACGCGTCTGGAGCGACGCCACCGAGGTGCAACGCCCGGAGCGGGCGTGGGAGCTGGTCCAAGTCGGCAACTGCGGCTCCCCGATCGAGACCGACGAGGGGTGGCTGGTGATCACCCACGGGGTCGGCCCGATGCGGGCGTACTGCCTCTCCGCACTGCTGCTCGACCTGGACGACCCCCGGGTGCTGCGGGGCAGCCTGGCGGTCCCGCTGCTCGAGGCCGAGGGCGCCGAGCGGGACGGCTATGTACCCAACGTCGTCTACAGCTGCGGGGCGATCCTCCACGGCGGCTCCCTCGTGCTGCCCTACGCCTACGGTGACCGCGAGACGAGCTTCGCCCGGATCTCGCTGACGAGACTGCTCCCCTTGATCCTCGGGGCGGGCCCGGCACCCCGAGCGTCCCGGGCCTGATCACCCTCCCGGGGGCGGGGGCGGCGACGGGATCCACGCGTCCCTGGCCGGGTCCCCAACACCGGGGGAAAGGCCCCGGCACGCGGCTGCAGACGCGTACCGGGGCTTTTCCCCTAACCTTGCCACCCACATGTTCGAGTCCCTGTCCGATCGCTTCGACGCCGTCTTCACCCGGCTGCGCGGCAAGGGGCGCTTGTCGGAGGCCGACGTCGACGAGGC
>JAKABK010000153.1 GCA_021796905.1 Actinomycetes bacterium | reverse complement strand
GCCACCCGCCCGGGACGCCGCCGGCGCCCCGGGCGCCGCGAGCGTGAACCGGGCCCGGGGCGAGCGGCCCAGACGGGATCCGGGGAGCACCTCGCCTGCGCCGGTCCCAGACGGTGCCGCCACCCGGGCTCCCGGCGGGGACACGCCGGGTACCTCCGCCCAGGCGCCGAGCGGGGAGGACGGGGTCGACAGCGGCCGTTTCGACGGTGACGCCGGCAACCGTCGGAGCCGGCGCCGCCGGGGTCGTGATCGCGGCGAGCGCATCGAGCGGGAGCTTCCCGGCCAGTCCCCGGACCAGCCCTTCAGCGGGGAGCCGATGCCGGTCGCCGGACTGCTCGACCTGCGCGAGGACGGCTACGGGTTCGTCCGCACCACCGGGTCGGTGCCCGGTCCGACCGACGTGTACGTCTCGATCAGCCAGGCCCGGCGCTTCGCCCTGCGCCGCGGCGACCGGATCGAGGGAGGCGCGCGTCCGGCCACCGGGAACGAGAAGTACCCGGCGCTCGTCCGCATCGACACCGTCGGCGGGCTCCCCGCCGACGACGCCCGGAGCCGTCGGCGCATCGAGGAGCTCACCCCCGAGCTCCCCGATCAGCGGCTGCGACTCGAGCGCCCCGGCGGCGACGACCTCGTCGCCCGGGTCCTCGACCTGGTCGCCCCGATCGGTAAAGGCCAGCGTGGTCTGATCGTCTCGCCGCCCGGGTGCGGGAAGACGACTGTGCTCACCCAGGTGGCGGCGGGGATCGAGGCCAACCATCCCGAGGTCGAGCTGCTCGTCGTGACCGTGGACGAGCGGCCCGAGGAGGTGGTCGAGCTCTCCCGGGCGGTCCGGGGCGAGGTGGTCTCCTCGGCCTTCGACCGTCCGGCCGAGGAGCACACCCAGGCCGCCGAGCTCAGCGTCGAGCGGGCCAAGCGGCTGGCCGAGTCCGGACGCGACGTGGTGGTGCTGCTCGACGGGCTCACCCGGTTGGCCCGGGCATACGAGCTCGCCCAGGCACCCGGAGGTCGGGTCAACGCCGGCGGGATCGATGCCGGCGCCCTGTACCCGCTGAAGCGGCTCCTCGGCGCGGCCCGCAAGCTCGGGGAGGGTGGGTCGGTCACGATCCTCGCCACCGTCGCCGCCGACACCGGGAGCGGGATCGACGAGGTCGTTGCCGACGAGCTGCGGGGCGCGGCGAACATGCAGCTCCGCCTCGACCGCCGTCTTGCCGCCCGTCGGATCCATCCGGCGGTCGACGTGCTGGCATCGGCGACCCGCCACGAGGAGCGCCTTCGAGACCCCGAGCAGCTCGAGGCGATCGGCGCTCTGCGCCGCCAGCTGGACGCGCTGGCCGCCGGGGGTGACCCGGCGCCGGCGGTCGATGCGCTGGTCGCGCGGGTTCGGGCCACCGCCAGCAACGACGAGCTGCTCGCCGGCCTGGCCGCCAACCCGCTCGGGGTCTAGGACATACTGGGAATCGCCGGACCGGGTGCGGCGTTGACCCGCCCTGCCGAACAGGAGGCACCAATGAAGACCGAGATCCAACCCGACTACGTCACCGCCACGGTGACCTGCTCTTGTGGCAACAGCTTCACCACTCGCTCCACCAAGCCGTCGCTCAGCACCGAGCTGTGCAACGAGTGCCACCCGTTCTACACCGGCAAGCAGAAGCTGGTTGACACCGGTGGTCGGGTCGAGCGCTTCGAGCGCCGCTACGGCAAGCGTGCCAAGAAGCCCTGAGCGACCCCGAGCACCTCGGTAGGGCTCGTCGGGCCAAGCTGGCGGCGGTGGTCGCCCCCCGCTGGGGGGGCGCGGACCGGGAGGACGGCGGCTTGCCGGGCGGGGCGACCCTCCGGGAGGCGACCCGCGGATGGGTCCTGGTCGACGACGGGGACAGACGCCGTCTCGGTGTCGCGCTCGCATGGGCGCAGCGGGCCGGGGTCGGTGAGCTGCACCTGGTGGTCGACTCCGCGCCGGACCCCGCCACGGCCGGCTACCTGGCGTGGCAGGCGGCCGAGCTCGAGCAGCCGCCGGCGGTGTGGTCGCTGCAGGGCCGGGAGCTGCAGCGGGCTGCCGTCGCGGCCCCTCCGCCCGACCCGGCGCTGCCTGCCGGCGCTGCGCACCTCGCGGGGATGGTGGAGGAAGTCGGCGCCGAGGTCGTGGTCGAGCACGGGGTCCTGCGCGCCGAGATCGCCGGTCTGGAGATCGCCCGGGCGGTTCCCGACGCCGGCGGCGCTTGGCGTCTGGCGGTCGGAGTGGGCGCCGCGGACCGCGCCGCCCTCGCCGAGCTGCGCCCCGGGGAGGACCCCCGGGCCGCCCTCGGCCGGGTGGCCGACGCAGTCGGTCGCCACCGACGTCCGGGTGCGCCGGCGCATCCCGCCAACCTGTTGTGCCGGGAGCGCTGGTTGCGCTCGGTGCTCGTCGCCCGCCCGGACCTCGTCGGCGTCGGGGAGCTCACCCCGTCGCCCCCGGTCCTGCCCCGGACCGACCTGCGGGCACCGGCGGCCGCACCCGCTGTCGGTGACGGGGTGGTGGTCGTCGCCTCGACCGGAGTCGACCTCGACCTGGTACCAGCCGCCGCAGCAGCGAGGGCGGTCGCCGACCCCACGGCACGCCTGGTCATCGCGGTTCCCGCCGGCGACGACCATCCCCTCACCCGCAGCCTCGCCGGCGCCCTGGCCCGGCCGGCCCAGGTGGTCACCGTGCCCCGTGACTGGCCGGCACAGCTCGGGACCGCTCCCGGTGCGCACCGCCCGGGGATCCGACGGCACCGGGGACCCGCCGGCGCCCCGCCGGTAGGCTGACCTGCGATGCTCGACCGGCTCCCCGCCCTGGAGCGGGAGTACGAGCTGGTCCTCGCCCAGCTCGCCGATCCCGACGTGATCGCCGACCGGGCGCGCCTGCGTGACGTCTCCCGCCGTCACCGGGAGCTCGAGGCGGTCGTGGCCGCCGCCCGGGAGCGCCGAGCGGTCGAAGGCGACCTGCAGGCCGCTCGGGAGATGATCGCCGACGCCGAGGGCGACGAGCGGGCCGAGATGCGCGCCGAGATCGAAGGGGCGGAAGCCCGTCTCGGCGAGATCGACGAGACCCTCCGTCTCCTGCTGGCGCCACGCGACCCCAACGACGGGCGCAACGTCATCGTCGAGATCCGCGGCGCCGAGGGAGGTGAGGAGGGCAACCTGTGGGCCCGGGACCTCCACGAGATGTACCTCCGATTCGCCGAGCGTTCCGGGTTGTCGGTCGAGCCGCTCGGGTCGGACCCGTCGGGGATGGGGGGCTACAACGAGGTCTCGTTCCTCGTTCGCGGTGAGCGGGCCTGGACCCTGTTCGGCTTCGAGGGTGGCACCCACCGGGTGCAACGGGTGCCGGTCACCGAGTCCCAGGGCCGGGTCCACACCTCCACCGCGACGGTCACCGTGCTCCCCGAGGCCGAGGAGATCGAGGTCCACCTGGACGACAAGGACCTGAAGGTCGATGTGTACCGCTCGACCGGGCCCGGCGGGCAGTCGGTGAACACCACCGACTCGGCGGTGCGGATCACCCACCTGCCGACCGGGGTGGTGGTCGCGATGCAAGACGAGAAGAGCCAGATCCAGAACCGGGCCAAGGCTCTGGCGGTGCTGCGCGCCCGGCTCCTCGCTCTCGAGACCGACCGTCGGGCGGCGGAGGCGTCGAGCGCCCGGCGCAGCCAGACCGGGCTCGGGGGGCGGGCCGACAAGATCCGCACCTACAACTACAAGGAGAACCGGGTCACCGACCACCGCATCGGCCTCACCCTCTACAAGCTCGACAAGGTCCTCGCCGGGGAGCTCGACGAGATCGTCGAGGCCCTGCTCGCCGACGAGCGCTCCCGCCAGCTCGCTGGGGAACGGTGAGCGTGGAGCGCACCTGGGCGGACCTGCACCGCTCCGCACTAGCGCGCCTCGGATCGGCGCAGGAGGCCAGGTGGCTGGTCGAGGAAGCCTCCGGGGCGGGCTGGCCGGCGTGCTCGGAGCGCCCGGCGTCGCCCCGGCAGGCGGCGCGGCTCGGAGCGATGGTCGCCCGGCGGGCCGGAGGGGAGCCGATCCAGTACGTCCTCGGGTCATGGGGTTTCCGCCAGCTCGACCTCTTGGTCGATCGGCGGGTGCTCATCCCCCGGCCCGAGACCGAGGTGCTCGCCGGCGTCGCGCTGGAGCTGATCGCCCCGCTGGCCGCTCCGCTGGCCGCCGACCTCGGCACCGGCAGCGGCGCGATCGCCCTGTCGCTCGCCGCCGAGCACCCCGGGGTGCAGGTCTTCGGCACCGACGTCTCGCCCGCAGCACTCGACGTGGCCCGGGCCAACGCCGCCGGGCTCGGCGGGCGGGCCGCGACCCGGGTCCGCTACTTGCACGGCTCGTGGTGGGCGGCGCTGCCAGACGAGCTTCGTGGGAGCCTCGACCTGGTCGTGTCGAACCCGCCGTACCTGTCGGCCGCCGAGCTCCTGGCAGCCGACGCATCGGTCCGGGACTGGGAGCCGCCGGCGGCGCTCGCCTCGGGACCGACCGGGACCGAGGCCCTGGCCGAGGTCGTCGCGGGTGCCCCCGACTGGTTGAAGCCCAGTGGTGCGGTGGTGGTGGAACTGGCACCCCCCCAGGTCCCGGCAGTGGCCTCCGTCGCCCGGGGAGCCGGTCTCCGCGACGTCGAGGTGCGCGCCGACCTCAGTGGGCGGGACCGGGTGCTGGTGGCGCGACGGTGAGCGCCCGGATCGTCCCGGCGACGACCACGCAGCCGCCCGAAGAGGCGGTCGCTGCGTTGCGCGCCGGGCTGGTCGTCGGGGTCCCGACCGACACCGTCTACGGTCTGGCGGTCGACCCGTGGAGACCGGGGGCGACCGACCGGCTCTTCGCCGTCAAACGCCGCCCCCGCGACGTGGCGTTACCGGTCCTCGTGGCCGACGTCGACCAGGCCCGCAGGCTGGTCGGCGGGCTGCCGGAGCTCGCCGAGCGGTTGGTGGACGCCTTCTGGCCCGGGGCGCTGACCATCGTCCTGCCCGCACCCGAGGATCTCGGCGCCGACCTCGGCGGGGACGGGAGGAGCGTGGGTGTGCGCTGTCCCGCCCACGACCTGGTCCGGGCGTTGGCCGCCCAGGTCGGGCCGATCGCGGTCACCAGCGCCAACCCGCACGGCGCGGCGCCTTTCCCCTCCGCCCGGTCACTCGCCGACGGGCTCGACGGTGTCGAGCTGGTGATCGACGACGGACCCTGCTCGGGCGAGCCGTCCACGGTCGTAGCGGTGGACGGCGACCGGCTGCGGCTGCTGCGTGCCGGTGCGCTCTGGGAAGCGGTCGCCGGCCTAGAGTGATCGGGGTGCACGCCGACACCGAGCTGTTCGGGCTGATCGAACGGGAGCTCGAGCGCCAGACCAGCACCCTCCAGCTGATCGCCTCGGAGAACTTCACGTCCCCGGCGGTGATGGCGGCCACCGGATCGGTCCTCACCAACAAGTACTCCGAGGGGTACCCAGGGCGGCGTTACTACGGTGGGAACCGGGTCGTCGACGAGGTGGAGGAGCTTGCCCGGCGCCGGGCCTGCGAGCTGTTCGGGGCCGAGCACGCCAACGTCCAGCCCCACTCCGGCTCCAACGCCAACCTCGCCGCCTACCTCGCCACTCTCGACCCAGGTGACACCGTGCTCGGCC
>JAKABK010000152.1 GCA_021796905.1 Actinomycetes bacterium | reverse complement strand
CGCCATCACCACATGTTGCCCAACTGGCGGGCGTGGTTGGTGGAGCCTCGATGCGGTCGTGGTCCGAGAGCCGCCGGCCGGGACCCGAGCGGCCGGGACCCGAGCGGCCGGGACCCGAGCCGCCGGCCGGGACCCGAGCGGCCGGGACCCGAGCGGCCGGCGCCCGAGCGGCCGGCACCCGAGCGGCCGGCACCCGAGCGGCCGGCACCCGAGCGGCCGGGACCCGCGCCTGCTCAGCGCTTGGATACGAGGGCCAGGACCGAGTCGAGTGGGAGCTGGCCGTCGAGGCCCTCCCAGTAGCGCAGGTCGCACGGCGAGCAGGTCCTGAGAGCGATCTTCTCGGAAGCGACCTTCATCTCGATGACGACCAGTTCGCGGGTGCGGCAACTCGGGCACTTCATGCTGGCTCCTTGGCATCCGTGCCGGACGCTTCTGCGGGTGGGCGCCGTCCTATCGGCGCACCGGTCCCGTCCATGAGCCGCTGTCACCACCGTCACCTTCCCGCCTTCGCCAACTTCGCCCTCGATCCCCGATGCCCGATGCCCGGGCCGGGACCACCGGGCCGGGACCACCGGGCCGGCACCTCGGAGGCGCCCGCAGCCGATCAGGCTCAGGAGACCAGCGCGGCGGGCGGGTCCCAGCCCGCAGCCGCCCCGGCGTCGGCCCCACCGGCACGCCGATCCTGTTCGGACCAACCCTTGGGCACCCGTAGGCGCTCGGCATGGGCCTGGCAGAGCCCCCAGTGGTCACCGCCCGGCCCTGGACGGTCGTCGAGCCACACCTGGCGGGAACCGTAGTCGTAGGTGAGCCAGGCGACAGCCCGGCCCGGGCAAGCCGGGCGGGCGCAGGAGGTGGCACGCATGTCCCCTGACGCTACCGGCGCCCCCGGCCGACACCGGGGACATCCCGGCCCGGCCCGCGCCTGGCCGGGGTGGGGGCGCCAGGGCGGTAGTCCCCCCGGCCGCATACCATTGGGCCATGTCTCGTCAACCAGGGGACCTGTGGCCCGGCAAGTCCGACCGCCAGAACGGCCCCGGCGGCCAGGGCGGCCCCTCGTTCAACAGCAACTGGCGCTGGATCGTCGGGGTGGCGGTCGCGGCCGTGGTGCTGTTGATCCTCGCTTCCCAGATCGTCGGTCCGCACTCCAGCGCGACCCAGACCTACAGCACCTTCCTGCACGAGCTCGACACCCATCAGGTCTCCTCGGCGACCGTCGACGCCGCGACCGGCCACATCTCCTACACCGTCAAGGGGACCACCTACTCGACGGTCGGACCGGCGGCGAACGGGACGACGCTCGCCAGCCAGTGGGCGAAGTACACCAAGGTTTCCGTCACCCAGAGCAACGGCAGCCTGCTCGCCAGCTTTCTCCCCTACCTGATCTGGATCCTGCTGCTGGTCGGGTTCTTCGTGTGGATCTCCCGCCGGGCCCAGGGCCAGATGGGCGGGATCATGTCGATCGGCCGCTCCAAGGCCAAGGTGTACACCACCGAGAGGCCCCGCACGACCTTCGCCGACGTCGCCGGCTACGACGGGGTCAAGATGGAGATCACCGAGGTCGTCGACTTCCTCCGATCGGCGAACCGGTTCAAGGACATCGGCGCCAAGATCCCCAAGGGGGTACTGCTCGTCGGTCCCCCCGGCACCGGCAAGACCCTCCTCGCACGGGCGGTCGCCGGCGAGGCGGGAGTTCCTTTCATGTCGGTGACCGGTTCGGACTTCATGGAGATGTTCGTCGGGGTCGGGGCTTCCCGGGTCAGGGACCTGTTCCAGACGGCCCGCAAGCAGGCGCCGGCGATCATCTTCATCGACGAGATCGACTCGATCGGTCGCAAGCGGGGTGCCGGGCTCGGTGGCGGCCACGACGAGCGGGAGCAGACCCTCAACCAGATGCTCGCCGAGATGGACGGCTTCGAGGCCACCGAAGGCGTGGTGATGATGGCGGCCACCAACCGCCCCGACATCCTCGACCCGGCCCTTCTCCGCCCCGGCCGCTTCGACCGCCAGGTGGTCGTCCCGCTCCCCGACCTCGAGGAGCGCCGGCCGATCCTCGCGGTGCACTGCCGCGACAAGCGCATCGCCCCCGACGTCGACCTCTCGGTGGTCGCACGCGGCACACCGGGCATGAGCGGCGCGGACCTCGCCAACCTGGTCAACGAGGCCGCACTGCACGCCGTTCGCCGAGGCGCCCAGGCGATCCACATGGTCGACTTCGAGGCGGCCCGGGACCGGGTGCTGATGGGACAGCGGCGGGAGTCGACGGTGCTCTCCGACACCGAGAAGGAGGCGACCGCGTACCACGAGGGCGGGCACGCCCTGCTCGCCTACGTGCTGCCCGACGCCGACCCGGTGCACAAGGTGACGATCCTGCCCACCGGTATGGCGCTCGGCGTGACCCAGCAGCTCCCCCTCGAGGAGCGTCACACCTATTGGAGGGAGTACATCGAGGACACGATCTGCGTGATGATGGGTGGGCGCTGCGCCGAGAAGCTCGAGTTCGGGACGATGTCGACCGGGGGCTCCAACGACATCCAGAGGGCGACCGAGCTCGCCCGCAAGATGGTCCGGGAGTTCGGGATGAGCGACCGTATCGGCCCGATGGCCTGGGGCGGAGAGGGCCAGGTGTTCCTGGGAGAGGACCTGATGCACGCGGCGCGCGACTACAGCGACGTCACCTCCCGGGTGATCGACGAGGAGGTCGAGCGGATCCTGCGTGAGCAGGAGGCCCGGGCGACCCGCCTGCTCGACCTGCACCGTCGGGGCCTGTCACTGGTAGCCAAGGCCCTCCTCGAGCGCGAGACCATCGACGGCGCCGAGGTCGGCCGCCTCGTCGACGAAGGTTTCGGTGGCCCGGTCCACGAGCACCCCGACCTGGTCCCGAGCTTCGCCCCGACCGAGAGCGTCGACGGGCACGACCCCGAGGCGACACCGGCCGGCGGCCCCGGGTTCGGCAACTTCTCGATGCCGCCGGGCGGCTGGCAGGGCTTCGGTCAGGACCCACCCGGACCCGGCCGGCCTTAGGTTCCCGACCGCGCCGCAGGTGCTCCCGAGGGGGGTGCGGGCCGCGGCGCTGCGGCCCGAGACCGGTGCGGCCCGAGACCGGTGCGCGCCGCCTACCAGGGACCTCCGGTGGTCGCTCTGCGGGCCCTCAGAGCCGACCGGCCGCCGACGCGTCGGGCAGCGGGACCCCCAGGCTCTCGGTGAGGCCGCCGCTGCGACCCGGGGCGACGAGTTGTCGGGCGACTACCACCGGGTGGGTCGCTACGACTACCAGCGGTCCGTGCACCCGCTCCGCCAGGCGGGAGAGCCCGACCACGACAGGCGCGCGCCCGGCCAGGTCGAGCGGTCCGAGCCCTGGCACCGCCTCGAGGCGCCCGTCGACCAGCTGGCTCAGGTCGACCACCGTCGGCAGACCGGAGGTCCCCGAGATGCTGATGGTGGCGAGGTGGTCCCGACCGACGCTCGACCCGCCGAGCAGCCAGCGCCTGGCGGGGAGCGTCGCCCCGAATACCCCGACGCTCCCCCGCACCGTCGAGGGGTAGGAGGCGACTACGGTGCGCTCGGCGACGACCGGGACCCCGTCGAGGCTGTGCAGGTAGGCGGCGTAGGGCACCCCGGCAGGGATCCGGGCCGCCGTCGAGGTGGGGAGGGTCGCGACCTGTCCGGGCCCGACGGTGAGCACGAACGGCTCGGCCGACCCCTGGTCGAGGGAGACGGAGAGCGCGACCCGGGCGGTCCTCGAGCCCGGGTTGTACACTACGTATTGCTCCGCGGTCCCTCGGGCGGTCTCCCCGTCGGGCCACCACCAACGCGTCGAGGGCGCCGGCGCCCCTGGCACCTCGGTCACCCCCACGAACGGCGACGCCGGGTCGGCGAGCGGGGCGAGGGCGGCCTTGGTGCCGAGGATCACCGCAGCCTTGGCCGGTTCGGACACCACCTCGGCCTCCCACGCGACGACCGACTCCGAGGTGGCGGTCACCGTGGTCGCGATCGAGCTGCGACGACGGAGACGGCTGCGCAGGGGTACCGCCAGCATCCCACCGGCCGGCACCACCAGGCCCTGGAGCTCGCCGGGCACCTCCCTGCCCTCCTCGGTGGTGAAGGAGAGGTCCACGATCGCCGGGGCGGGTCCGGGGTCGATCAGGAGGATCGTCGAGGTCGCGTTGACGAGCGTCTCGCCGGAGGCGAAGTACCACGACGGGGACACCGTCGTGGCGCACGGCTCGACGGTGGCCCCGAGCGGACCGCTGGTCTCCTGTTCGACGCTCGCCGCCCCGCCGTCGAATTCGACCATCGCAGCGACCCACGCGGCGCCTCCCGGGACGGTCTCGGGCAGCGTCACCGAGGACCGGGGACCGATCGCTACGGTCTCCACCCTGTCGGTCGCGGTGTCGGAGACGACCCGCACCACCGCTCGGAGCGGGCGGCGACCCGAGTCGACCAGCAGCAGACGGCCGCTGGCCACCCCCGAGCGCATATCGGTCGCACCCGCGCAGTACCAGGCGGAGGAGACCGCATCGGAGGGCGCGGCCACCGTCGCCGTCGACTCCAGCCGGCCCGGTGACGACCGCGACCTCGGCGCGCCGGGGCCGCCGGCGACCACCCCGACCAGGAGGCCGGCGCCGAGCAACGCCACCGCCGGGAGCCGTGGGACCGCCGGGCGCCGGCGCGACGAACCCTCAGCCATCCACCCACAGCTCCTCGTCGGAGACCGCAGCGGAGCCGGGGACCGGCGGCTGCCCGCCGGCGCGGCCCGCTCGGTCCCCCGCCGAGCCGGGGGACCCGGCGCGCTCGTGGTCGGCCCCCGGCCCCCCGGCACTGCCGCTCCGACCGGCGGCGAGCGCTCCGGCTGCGACAGCAACCCACAACGCCACCACCACCCACTGGACGGCTTCGAGCAGTGGATCGCCGCCCGCTCGCAGCACCGCCGGACCGGACACCCCGTCGGGCACCGTCCACGACATCCCGTACCCGAGCGCCCGGGTCGGCCGCAGGGAACGGTGGTCGACCAGCAGCCTCCAGCCCGGGGCGTAGGTCGCCGACACGTAGATCCGCTCCCCCGACGACACCGTGCCGGTCGCTGTCGACGCCGAACGGCCCGACAGCGCCACCCGCGGGGGACCGAGGCTGCCGGCCACCAGCTCAGCAGGCGACACCCGGGCGGGGAGCGCGACGCCGCTGCCGACCTCGGCCCGGACCGGGACCCACGCCGCGTCCAGGTACACCAGGTAGTGGGGGTCGGAGCCGATCTGCTCCAGGTCGGTCTGGCGGCGGAGCCCGGCGATCAGATCCCCGGGGACCGGCACCGGCTCGGCACCGCTGCCCGACGGGGCGTCGTAGCGGGGCACCACCAGGTACCTGACACCGAGCGGCGCCAGGAGATGCCCCAGCTGGCTGGTGAGCCCACCGGCGGCGAGGCGGAGGTCGGCCGAGACGGCTGCGGCCCCCCCGACCGCCCCGCCGGTCCAGGTGTCGGCCACTCCCGGGAGCCCGTCGAAGGACATCGCCCATGCCTGCCCACCCCCGAGCGGCGCGGACGCCAGCGGGATGGCGCGAGGATCCCCGACCCACAGCACCCGGTAGTCGCCTCCCCTGACACCGTCGAGTGACGCCAGAGCCGACGAGGGGCCGGCGGTGGGCAGCTGCCAGCGCCCGCC
>JAKABK010000151.1 GCA_021796905.1 Actinomycetes bacterium | reverse complement strand
TGGTTCATCTACCACCACGTCTCGTACTTCGCCCGCTTCGGTCCCCCGCCGCTGTTGTTGCACCTGTGGTCGCTGGCGATCGAGGAGCAGTTCTACCTGCTCTGGCCGCCGATCCTGCTGGCGTTGTTGCGCTGGCGTCGCCGGCGGGAACGGGTCGTGGTCTTCGCCCTGATCGGGGCGGTGGCGTCGGCGGCGCTCATGGCTGTCGCCTACCACTCCGGAGCCTCGCTCGACCGCGTGTACTACGGGACCGACACCCACTCCGAGGGGCTCCTGCTCGGCTCGGCGCTCGGTCTGTTCGCCCCGCCCGCGAACCTCAGCACCCGGGTCGGCGACCGCGGCCGCCGGGTGATGGACCGGGCGGCGGTGGTGTGCCTCGCCGGTCTCGGGGTGATGATGGCCACTTCGGGCTACACCGACGCGTTCACCTGGGAGGGCGGCCTGGCTCTCGCCGTGGTCCTCGCCGCCGTGCTCACCGTCGTCGCCGCCCACCCGGCGTCCCGTACCGGCAGGTGGCTGTCGGTCCGACCGCTGCGCTGGCTCGGGACCCGCTCCTACTCGGTCTACCTGTGGCACTGGCCGGTGATCGTGCTCACCGGGGCCCAGGGCGCCTTCCCGCTCCCCGAGCCGGCGGCGCTGGTGGTCCGCCTCGGCGCCACTGCGGTCCTGGCCGAGGCGTCCTACCGGTGGGTGGAGCGCCCGTGGCGCACCGGGGCGGCGCAACGGGCGATCCGGGTCCGTCTCGCCCGCTCCGTCCGGGCCCGCCGGCAGCTGATCGCCGCGTCGGGAGGGTCGCTCGCGGCGCTGGTGCTGGTCGCGGCGCTGGTGCCGGGCCCGGCACCGTTCTCACGGCGGACCCGTTCTCTCGCCGCCTCGGAGCCGGTCACCGCCGGCTCCGCTGCGGTTGCGTCCCGCTCCGACCCGTACCCCCCCGGGGCGGCGGCGCGGATCGCCCGGCTCCGGGCCCGTCTACTGCCCTCCTCGCTCCTGGCGCCCCCGCCGGCCCGCCACGGGATACTGGCGATCGGCGACTCGGTGCTCCTGGCCGCCGAGCCGGCCCTCCAGGCGACCTTCGGTGCCCGGATCACCGTCGACGCCGCCGTCGGCCGACAGGTCTACACCGGTCTCGACCGCTTGGCGGAGTACCGGGCGGCGGGGCGCCTCGACACCGTCGAGGCGTTGGTGGTCGACCTCGGCTCCAACGGGGTGTTCACCCGTTCCGACCTGGCCGAGCTCGAGACCCTCGCCGCCGGGGTGCCACGGGTGGTGCTCGTCAACGTACGGGTTCCCGACCCGTGGGGCAGGCTGAGCAACCAGACGATCGACTCGGTCGCCCACCGGCCCGGCTACCGGGTCGTCGACTGGTGGAGGGCCTCTGAGGACAAGGCGCTGCTCTACCCCGACGGGGTGCACCCCGACCCGGCCGGCGCAGCGGTTTACGCCCGGATGCTGCAGGCGGCGCTCGGGCCGGCCGGTCGGTCCCCGGGGGCAGCCGGGCGCCTCCCGCCGGCGGGTAGCCTCGGCGGCGCCGGCTGACGACAGGGCCGGCGCCCGCCGAACCCCGGGAGGTCCCGTGCCCCAGCAGGTCCGTGCCGTCGTCGCCGCAGCGGCGGGCGAGCCGGTCTCGATCGAGACGGTCACCCTGCCCGATCCCGGTCCCGGGGAGGCGGTGGTGGCGGTCGAGGCGTGCGGGGTGTGCCACACCGACCTGCACTACCGGGAAGGCGGGATCAATGACGCCTTCCCGTTCCTGCTCGGCCACGAGGCGGCCGGTGTGGTCGAGTCGGTCGGCGACGGGGTCGGCGACCTCGCCCCCGGTGACTACGTGGTGCTCGCCTGGCGGGCCCCCTGCGGCCGGTGCCGGTCCTGCAGGCGAGGACGTCCCTGGTACTGCTTCGACAGCGCCAACGCCACCCAGCCGATGACCCTCGGGGACGGCACCGCCCTGACGCCGGCGCTCGGGATCGGGGCTTTCGCCGACAAGACCCTCGTCGCCGCCGCCCAAGCGGTCAAGGTCGACCGGCGGGCCCGTCCGGAGGCAGCAGGGCTGGTCGGCTGCGGGATCATGGCCGGCTTCGGCGCCGCCGCGATCACCGGGGGCGTCGGGCGGGGTGACACGGTGGCGGTCTTCGGCTGCGGCGGGGTCGGGGACGCGGCGATCGCCGCCGCTTCGTTGGCCGGGGCCCGGACGATCGTCGCCGTCGACGTCGACGCCCGCAAGCTCGACTGGGCGCGGCGCTTCGGGGCGACCCACACCGTCGACGCCGGCGTGCTCGACCCGGTGGAGGCGGTCCGGGAGCTGACCGGGGGTTTCGGGGCCGACGTGGTGATCGAGGCGGTCGGACGGCCCGAGACCTACCGGCAGGCGTTCTACGCCCGCGATCACGCCGGCACCCTGGTCCAGGTCGGGGTCCCCACCCCGGACATGACCGTCGAGCTGCCGTTGATCGAGCTGTTCGGGCGGGGCGGGGCGCTCAAGTCGTCGTGGTACGGGGACTGCCTGCCGAGCCGTGACTTCCCGGCCCTGATCGACTTGTACCTCGCCGGGCGCTTGGACCTCGACGGGTTCGTCTCGGAGACGATCGGCCTGGACGGCGTCGAGGAGGCCTTCGCCCGGATGCGCCGCGGCGAGGTGCTCCGCTCGGTGGTGGTCCTCTGAGCCCCCCGGGGTCCCGGGGACCCGCCGGCGGGGTCCGGGTCGATCGGGTCGTGACATCCGGGGTCTTCAGCCTCGACGGGGAGGACTTCGATGTGGACAACAACGTGTGGGTCGTCGGCGACGACGAGCAGGTCGTGGTCGTCGACGCCGCCCACGACGCCGGCCCGATCGTCGAGGCGGTCGCCGGCCGTCGGGTGCTGATGATCGTCGCGACCCACGGACACAACGACCACGTCAACGCTGCGGTCGATCTCGCCGCCCGGGTGCGTGCCCCGATCGCCCTCCACCCCGACGACCGCATGCTGTGGGACGCCGTCCACCCCGACCGCAGCCCCGACCTCGCCCTGTCCGACCGGCAGGCGATCGACGCCGGTGCCGCCCACCTCGACGTGCTGCACACCCCTGGGCACTCGCCTGGGGGGGTGTGCCTCCACGACCCCGGGGCGGGGGTGCTGTTCTCCGGCGACACCCTCTTTCGTGGCGGGCCGGGCGCGACCGGCCGGTCCTTCTCCGACTTCCCGACGATCGTCGGGTCGATCAGGACCCGGCTGCTGGTCCTCGACCCGGCGACCGTGGTCCACACCGGTCACGGCGAGGACACCACCATCGGGTCGGAGGCACCCCACCTCGGGGAGTGGGTCGCGCGGGGCCACTGAAGGCCCGCCCCTGGAGAAACTAGGACGTCCTAGCATGTGGTCGTGAGCGCGCCCCAGCTGCACGTCCCGTCCCGGCCGGTCCGCTTCGTCACCGCCGCGAGCCTCTTCGACGGTCACGACGCCGCGATCAACATCATGCGCCGCCTCCTGCAGCGTCAGGGGGCGGAGGTGGTCCACTTGGGCCACGACCGCTCGGTCGACGAGGTGGTCGCCGCCGCGGTCCAAGAGGACGCCGACGCGGTGGCGGTCAGTTCCTACCAGGGCGGTCACATGGAGTACTTCCGCTACCTCGTCGACCGGCTCCGCGCCGAGGGCCGGGCGCGGGTCCGGGTCTACGGCGGGGGCGGCGGGGTGATCGTCGCCGAGGAGGCCGCCGCCCTCCACGCCTACGGGGTGGCCCGGATCTTCACCCCCGAGGACGGGCAGCGCCTCGGCCTGGAGGCGATGGTCAACACCATGATCGCCGACTGCGACCGGGCGGGCCGTCCCGAGCTCGACGACGCCGAGTGGGAGCGTCTCGGCTCCTTCGACGCCGGCGCGCTCGCCCGGGTGGTAACCGCGATCACAGACGGCACCCTCGGCGACGACCGGCTCGCCGCGTTGCGCGACGCGGCCGCGGCGGCGGCCGGGCACGTCCCGGTGCTCGGGGTCACAGGCACCGGCGGCGCCGGCAAGAGCTCGCTCACCGACGAGCTGGTCCGCCGTTTCCGCCTCGACCAGCAGGACGGGCTCGCGATCGCCCTGGTGGCGGTCGACCCGAGCCGTCGCAAGGGCGGCGGGGCGCTGCTCGGGGACCGGATCCGGATGGGCGCGATCGACGGTGACCGGGTCTGGTTCCGTTCGCTCGCCACCCGCGGCTCGACCAGCGAGCTGCCCGACACGCTCGCGGACGTGGTCGCCGCCGTCCGGGCGGGGGGAGCGGACCTGGTGATCCTCGAGACCCCCGGTATCGGCCAGGGCGACGCCGCGGTGGTGGACCTCGCCGACGTGTCGCTGTACGTGATGACCCCGGAGTTCGGCGCCGCCACCCAGCTCGAGAAGATCGACATGCTCGAGCTCGCCGACGTCGTCGCGATCAACAAGTTCGATCGGCACGGCGGCGCCGACGCCCTCCGCGACGTCCGCCGACAGCTCGCCCGGGACCCCGGGCGCCGTGGGGTCCCCGTCGATCAGCTGCCGGTGTACGCGACGGTCGCGTCCCGTTACAACGACGACGGGGTGACCGCCCTTTACCAGGGGTTGCGCGACCGGCTCGCCTCCGCCGGCCTGCCGGTGTCGGCGGGGACCCTGCCGAGGATCGACACCAAGGTCAGCTCCTTGCACGAATCGGTCGTCCCCCCGGAGCGGGTCCGTTACCTGGCGGAGATCGCCGGGACGGTCCGGGCCTACCACGCCCGCAGCGCGGTGTTGGCCGCCGCCGCCCGCCGCCGCCAGCAGGCCCGGGAGGTGGCCGCAGCACTGGAGGCCGCCGTCCCGACCCCCGGGGCGGGACCGGGATCGGCGGCCCTCGAAGCGGTCCGGGCCCTCGGGGCCGGAGCCGACGCCGCCCTCGACGAGGCGAGCCGCGCCGCGCTCGACAGCTGGCCGGCGACCGCCGCGGCCTACCGCGGCGACGACGCCAACCACCGCCTCTCGCTGTCGGGGAGCCGGGTCCCGAGAGTTGCGCTGCCCCGGTTGAGCGACGAGGGGGACCTCCTGGGATGGCTCCGGGCCGAGAACCTCCCCGGGTCGTTCCCCTTCACCAGCGGGGTCTTTGCCTTCAAACGGACCGGGGAGGACCCGATCCGGATGTTCGCCGGGGAAGGGGACCCGGCGCGGACCAACCGCCGGTTCCATCTCCTCGCCGAGGGCCAGCCCGCGACCCGGCTGTCGACCGCGTTCGACTCGGTCACCCTCTACGGCCGGGATCCCGACCCCCGTCCCGACATCTACGGCAAGGTCGGCAACGCCGGGGTGTCGGTGGCCACCCTCGACGACATGAGAGCCCTCTACGCCGGTTTCGACCTGCTGTCTGCGACCACGTCGGTGTCGATGACGATCAACGGGCCGGCGCCGAGCATCCTCGCCATGTTCTTCGCGACCGTCGTCGACCAGGCCCTGGAGCGTCGCGCCGCCGAGACCGGCCGGGAGCCGACCCCCGAGGAGGCCGAGGCGCTGGCCGCCGACGCCTTGCGACGGGTGCGGGGAACGGTGCAGGCCGACATCTTGAAAGAGGACCAGGGTCAGAACACCTGCATCTTCTCCACCGATTTCGCGTTGAAGATGATGGGCGATGTCCAGGAATGGTTCATCGCCCACGACGTCGGCCACTTCTACTCGGCGTCGATCAGCGGCTACCACATCGCCGAGGCGGGAGCCAACCCCATCACCCAGCTGGCGTTCACCCTGGCGAACGGGTTCACCTACGTCGAGGCCTAC
>JAKABK010000150.1 GCA_021796905.1 Actinomycetes bacterium | reverse complement strand
AGCCGCCGACGAAGGTCTCCATGTTGAACAGCTCACCGAGGCGTCCGGACTCGACGACCCGGCGAACGGCGAGGAAGTCGGGGTCCCAGCGTCGGTTCTGGTGGACCGTCAGGGTCACCCCCTCAGTGCCGGCCAGGGAGATCAGGTGGTCGGCCTCGGCGGGGGTGAAGCACAGCGGCTTCTCGCACACCACGTGCTTGCCTGCCCGGAGGAAGACCTCGGCCAGCTCCGGGTGGGTCGAGGGTGGGGTGGCTACGATCACCACGTCGACCGCGTCGTCGGCGGCGAGCAGCTCGGGGGTGCTGTAGGTGCTCACCCCGGGGAACTCGGCCTCCGCCGCCTCGAGGCGGTCCGGGGACGCGTCGCCGACGGCCACGAAGTCGAGACCGTCGGTGCTGGCGGCGCCGAGACCGTGGTGCAGGCCCATGCCCCCGAGCGGCCCGTAGCCGAGGACCGCCACTCCGACCCGCCCGGGTCCGCCGGGCCGGCCGCGCAGCAAGCGGGACAGGAGGTGGCGCAGCTCCGGGGTGCGCAGGCTGGTGGCGTCCCCCAGGGCGCAGGTGACCACCTGGCCGGCGCCGACCGTTCGCCGGCAGATCACCGGGCGCTCGGAGAACCCGACGTTCACCGCCGCGAGGGTCTCGTCGCCGGCGGCGGGCTGCAACGGCGCCCATGCGCCGGTCACCGCCCACTCCCGGGGGAGGCGGCCGGCCCATGGTCGGGCGGCGTCGGTGACGGTGACGAACCACTCCCCGTCGGGGAGGGTCGCCGGAGCGCCCGGGCCGCTGATGCGCACCACGCTGCCGCCGGACCGGGCCACTTCCCCCAGCCAGTCCTCCATCTCGGGGGAAACGGCGGTCCGATCGACGATCACCGCAGCGGCGCCGTCGGGCCCGGCCGCGGCGCAGGGGGGGAGCGTCGCGACGGCGGGGGAGTCGACGAGCAGCCCGGCGAGGGCGCCCAGGCGGGAAGGGTCGGTCTCGGCGGTGACGAGCACTGGGGAGGAAGGAGGCACTACAGGGCAGTATGCCGAAAGTGGCGTGCTTCGCCGAACCCGGCCCGACCGTCACCCCAACTCCTAGCGCTCTCTCAGCGAGGGCTCAGGGAGATGGGGATTACTTGTAGCGAGGACATCCGGTGGTAGGAACCGTCACAGACACCTAGGAGCACTGAGCGATGGCCAATGAGGACGACATCCGCAACGAGCAGGCAGGGCAGGTTCCCGGTGGCGACGATCCGGAGGTCCCGGGTTGGCACACCGAGCCACCCGCCGGCGCGGGTACGGGGAGCGGAGCGTCCGCCGAGGGTGGTGCCGGCCGGGCGGGCCCGGGCGGGCCGCGCCCCCAGGACGGACCGGCGGCTGGGGCCCGGCAGCCCACCGCCGGCCTGCCCGGGACCCACGAGCCCGGCGGGACAGCCCAGCATCCCGGACCCTGGGGAGGGCCCCACCCGGGGTCCTGGCCCCCACCGCCGGGATGGCACCCGGGGAGCGGGCCGGCACCGGGCGAGGCGACGTCCGCCGGGGGTGCGCAACCCGGGCAGTGGGGACCGGCGCCGCCCTGGGGTGCCCAGTGGGGCCCGGGCTCGCATCCCGGTTACGGGCCCGGCGGGGGCTGGGGTGGCTACGGGCCCGGTTACCCTGCCTACGGTTACGGTTACGGTCCCGCAGGCCAGCACCCAGCGGACCGCCGGCGGCGTCGACGGGGCGCGATCGTCGCCCTGCTGGTCGCGGGAGCCCTGATCGTCGGTGGTGCCGGGGTCGGTATCGGTGTAGGGCTCGGTGGCAGCTCAGCCCCGGCTGCATCGGCTCCCTCCTCCGGGAGCAGCGGGAACAGTGGCGGCGGGGTGAGCGGCAGCTCCGGGTCGAGCGGTTTCGGGCTCCCCGGTGTGCCGTCGTCGAGCGGTGGGAGCTCGGTGTCGACCTCCTCCGGCAGCCCGTCGGATGTGACCGCGATCGCCAAGCGTGTCGACCCCGGCTTGGTCGACATCAACACCCAGCTCGCCTACCAGAGCGAGGAAGCGGCCGGGACCGGCATGGTGCTCACATCGAACGGCGAGGTGCTCACCAACAACCACGTGATCGAGGGGGAGACGGCGATCTCGGTCACCGACCTCGGCAACGGCCGCACCTATCGGGCGAAGGTGGTCGGCTACGACCGTACCGTCGACGTCGCGGTCCTCCAACTCGAGCACGCCTCCGGGCTCACCACGGTGAAGCTCGGCAACTCGTCGGCCGTGCACGTCGGTGAGCCGATCGTCGGGATCGGCAACGCCGGCGGGGTCGGCGGGACCCCGAGCGTCGCCGGAGGGTCGGTCACCGCTCTCGACCGGTCGATCAAGGCCTCCGATGCCGGGACGGGAACCACCGAGACGCTCCGGCACATGATCGAGACCAACGCCGACATCCGTCCCGGGGACTCCGGGGGGCCGCTCGTGACCGCCGCCGGCAAGGTCGTCGGCATGGACACCGCCGCCTCGACCAACGGTTCGTTCACCTTCCAGACCCCGTCGAGCTCGACCACCGAGGGTTTCGCCATCCCGATCGACCGGGCGATCAGTGTCGCCAGGCAGATCGAAGCCGGGCGCTCCTCCAGCACCGTGCACATCGGTGCGACCCCGTTCCTCGGGGTGGAGGTGACCACCCCTGACGCGCTCTACGCCAGCCAGGGGTCCGGTTTCGGCACCGGGTTCGGTGGTTTCGGTGGGACGTCGGGGTCGACGCCGACCACCCCGCCGACCACTTCGGGGGCGGCGATCGTCGAGGTGCTGCCCGGTACGTCGGCGGCGACGTCCGGGTTGAGCCAGTACGACATCATCACCAGCATCGACGGCAAGACCGTCACCTCACCCGCCGGGCTCACCCAACAGCTGCTCCAGACCCGGGTCGGCCAGACGGTGACCTTCGGTTACGTGACCCCCAGTGGGTCGCATGCCACGACGCGGGTCACCTTGAAGTCCGGTCCGCCCCAGTAACCTCCCGGTCCGGTCATCCGAAGCGTCGGAGGGGTCGGCCCGGTGCCGGCCCCTCCGACGCGAACCGCCCCGGGGTGCGCCAGAATCTCCGGGTGGCATCAAACGTCCTCGGAGGCGAGCTCGAAGCCTGCGGTACCGACCCGCTCACCGGCTTCTACCGGGACGGCTGCTGCAACACCGGGCCCGACGACCTCGGCCGGCACACGATCTGCGCGGTGGTGACCGCCGAGTTCTTGGAGCACCAGCGTCGGATCGGCAACGACCTGTCCACGCCGGTCCCGCTGTGGGGGTTCCCCGGGTTGAGGCCGGGGGACCGTTGGTGTGTCACCGCCGCCAACTGGCTGCGCGCCTATCGCGACGGCTGCGCCTGCTTCGTGGTCCTGGCGTCCACCCACGAACGGGCCCTCGACGTCGTTGACCTGGAGGTGCTTCGCGAGCTCGCCGTCGACGTGCCTCCCGGTCCGGCGGGGCTGTGAACTGCCCCACCGGTGCCCGCCGGGCCGGTCGCCGGGGGCCGGCGGGACCGTGAGCCCACCCGCCGGCGCCTCCGAACGGGTCCGCTGGTTGCTGCTCGTCTACCGGGTGCCGAGCGAGCCGTCCCGTCTGAGAGCCGGGGTCTGGCGTCGGCTCCGGGGCCTCGGCGCGATCTACGTGCAGACCTCCGCTGCGGCGCTGCCGGCCTCGCCGGTCGCCGAGCGGGCCCTGCGCGCTCTGCGCAGCGAGATCATCGAGATGGGCGGGACCGCGCTGCTCTTCGCCAGCGACGTCCTCGCCGGCGAGGACGGCCTCGTAGCCCAGTTCAACGCGGCGCGCGACGACGAGTACGAGGAGATCGTCGACCGCTGCGAGGACTTCTCCCGCCAGGTGCGCAAGGAGTACGACGACGACCACTTCACCTACGCGGAGCTCGAGGAGAACGACGTGGACCTCGCCAAGTTGAAGGGTTGGTTCGACAAGGTCCGGGCCCGTGACGTGCTGCGCTCGGAGGGCGCCGGGCGGGCCGCCGAGGCGATCGCGGGCTGCGAGGCGATACTCGAGGACTACGCCACCCACGTCTACGACCGGGAGCTCGACGCCTGACCCGGGTGCGGGTGCGGGTCGGCGTCGGCCGGCTCCCGGGGCCACCCGTTCACGCTTGGCGCAAGGGATGGGTATGGTGCACGCGTGTCCTTCGTGGGCGATCAGCTGATCGGGCAGCTCGGCCAGGTCACGATGCGGATCGCCGGACCGGGCCGTCCCGGCGAGGTCCAGTTGCCGGTGAGCGGCGGGTCGGAGCCGTTCATCGCCTACAGCGACGAGATGATCGAGCGGGGGGTGCAGGTGCTGGTGGTCGGGGCGCGCCCCGGTCGAGTGGTGCAGGTCGCCGCCATGTCGGAATGGGCGTCGTCCTGCGCCGGCGGCGCACCCCCTCCGCCGCCGGGGGGGAAGGAGACTAGATGCTCGGTTGGCGCGTGCCCCGCCCGGACGAGGCGATGCTCGTCAGTGGTGTCAAGAGGGGCAACCTCCCGTTCAAGATCGTGATCGGTCACGGTGCGTTCGTCCTCCCGCTGCGTTCCCGGGTGAGCTACCTGACCCTGTCGATGCAAGAGGCCGAGGTCGCCGAGGAGTGCGTGACCAAGCAGGGCATCGCGGTCAACGTCCGGGCGGTGATCGCGTTCAAGGTCGGCTCCGACCCGGAGGGCATCGCCAACGCCGCGCAGCGGTTCCTCGGCAGCGAGGACAAGATGAGCATGCTGACCGGGCGGATCTTCGCCGGGCACCTCCGTTCGATCATCGGGTCGATGACCGTGGAGGAGATCATCCGGGAGCGCCAGCGCCTCGCCGAGGAGGCCCTCGACGCGTCGAAGATCGAGATGTCGAAGATCGGCCTGGTCGTCGACGCCCTCCAGATCGAGAGCATCGACGACCTGGGCTCGGGCTACATCAAAGCGCTCGCCGCCCCGCACGTCGCCGAGGTCCAGCGGGCCGCCCGGGTCGCCCAGGCGCAGGCCGACCAGGCCTCCGCGGAGGCCGAGCAGCTGTCGCGGCGCAACCAGGCCGAGTTCGAGCGCCTGACAGCGGTCGCCAAAGCCGGTTTCCAGGCCGACACCGAGAAGGCGCAGGCGACCGCCGCCCAGGCCGGTCCGCTCGCCGAGGCCCAGGCCGCCCAGCAGGTCCTGGCGGCCAAGACGACCCTCGCCCAGCGCAACGCCGAGCTGCGCCAGGAGCAGCTCATCGCCGAAGTCCTCCGACCCGCCCAGGCCGAGGCCGAGCGGATCAAGATCCTCGCCGAGGCCGAATCGGAACGCCTCCACCGGCTCGGGGAGGCCGGAGCGGCCAACGACCGGGTCGCCCTCGATCTCCAACTGATCTCCCAGCTACCCGACATGCTGCGGGCGGTGGCCGACGGCCTGGTCGACTCGCACCTGACCGTCGTCGGTGGTGGAAGCGGGCTCAACTCGTTCGTCTCGAGCCTCGCGACCCAAGGGATCAGGATGTTCGAGACGCTGCGGGAGTCCGCCGGGCAACCGGAGCGTCGGGACGGCCCCGGGGAGGGCTCCGAGCCCGACGGTCGGGACCGGGCGGCGCTGTCCGGGCCCATCCGGGGCTCCGACGGCCGGCCGCCGGTGCCGGAACTGGGGGAGGCCGGAGCGCCGCAGCCGGAGCGCCGGGCGGGGCGGGAAGCGGCCCGTCCCGCCGTCGACTAGGCTCCCCGGAGCCCTTGCGGCGCACGCAAGGACCTGTGGTGCAGTTTGGAGTGCACGCCGGCCTGTCAAGCCGG
>JAKABK010000149.1 GCA_021796905.1 Actinomycetes bacterium | reverse complement strand
CGAGGCGAGGTCGGTCAGCTCGGCGGTCGAGACGATCTCGTCGAGGCGGCGGTCGACGCTCGGGTCGAGCTCCCCGGGGTCCAGCTGCTGGGGGAGCCGGCCGCGTCCGGGGGCGTGGATGCCGGTAGCGAGGATCGTGGGGAGCCGCTCGACGAGCGAAGACGGCCCCCCGTCCCCGGAGCTTCCCGACGCCCGCCGGGCGCGCTCGTCGGCCACGATGTCGAGCCGGCCCTGCACCATGCGGCGCAGGTAGGAGTAGCCGGTCTCGCGTTCGTCGGCGAGCGCTCGCCGGCGCCGTAGCTGCTCGAGCGACTGCTCACCCAGGTCCCGGCAGAAGTCGGGGTCGAGCGGGTCGACGGTCGGTTCGTCCATTGCCGAGGAGGGTACCCAAGCGACGCCGCCCCCTACCGCCCGGACCCCGGTCCGGTCCGCCCTGGCGCGCCCCCTGGGGCACGCGGCTGGTCCGGTGCCGGCCGCCGGCGGCTCAGGCTCCCCCCGAGACCGGGGGGAGCACCGCGACCTCGTCGCCGTCGTCGAGCGGCGTGGAAGGACCGGCGGGAGCGCCGTTGACCCACACCCGGCTCACCGCCAGGACCTCGGCGAGGGCCGGCCCGAGACGCCCGACCGCGGCCCGTAGCACTTGGTCGACGTCTTTCCCCTCGATCTCGGCCTCGGCGACCCCGGCCGCCTCCCGGGCCGACGCGAACAACCGCAGGCGCACCCGGGCGGGATCTCCCATCCCGGGCAGGCTAACAAGCCGCCTCCGCTCCCGAGCAGGCTCGACGACCGGGCCCGACGGTGCGGTCCTCGGACCGTACGCGGGGAGCGGCGCAGCGGCAGCGAGGGGGACGGGCAGAGCCCTGCCCGCTCCGCTACGTTCCAGGGGGTGAGGGTGGAGGTGGTGCGGAGCGCTCGGCGCCGCAAGACGGTCCAGGCCCGCGAGGTCGACGGCGTGCTGCGGGTGTCGATCCCTGCGACCATGAGCGGCGCCGACGAGCAACGATGGGTCGAGGAGATGGTCAGGCGGATGGCCCGGCGGACCGGGACCGGCGGGGTGGACCTGGCCAGGCGCGCCGGCGAGCTCGCCCGCCGCTACCAGCTCCCTGCACCGGGCTCGATCCGCTGGGCCGACAACCAGGAGTGGCGCTGGGGGAGCTGCACCCCGGGCACCGGCTCGATCCGGATCTCCTCCCGGCTCGGCGGTGAGCCGAGCTGGGTCCTCGACTACGTGATCGTCCACGAGCTCGCCCACCTGGAGGTCGCCCGCCACGACCGGCGGTTCTGGGAACTGGTCGGGCGTTACCCGCTCGCCGAGCGGGCCCGCGGCTTCCTCATCGCCCGGGGCCTCGACCCGGCTACCACCGAGACACCGTCCGCCCCGACCCCGGTCCCGGCGCCGCCCCGGAGCGACAGCCGGGCCGGGCGGGTAGCGGCCGCGTCCCGCCGCCGGCGGTAACACCACGGCCTCCTCCCCGGTCCAAGCGCTCGTGGCGGGCACCCCTGCACCCACCTGGCGGCGCGACCCGGTCCGGCTCCGGGCGCTCGTGCCCGGCACCGCCTCCGCGCGTGTCGAGTCCCTGCCCGGCACCGGGCGACGGGTGGTCACCGTGAGGATCGACCCCGCCCACCGGCGGGGGGCGCTCACCGCCGAGGACAGCACCACCCTCGCCGAGGGAGCCCGGCTCGCCCTCAGCCAACGGATCCCGCTCCTAGTGGTCATGGCATCGTCCGGCGCGGACGTCGCCGAGGGAGTCGCCTCCCTCCACGGCTGGGGGTCTGCCGCCCAGGCGCTCAGCCGGTGCTCGGGGGTGGTGCCGGTCGTCTTCGTCGCCGTCGGTCTCGCCCTGTCCGGCCCTGCGCTCCTGCTCGGCCTGGCCGACGTGGTGATCATGACCCCCGACGCCGTCGCCTACGTGTCGGGCCCGGCGGCGGTCGCCCAGTGGACCGGCCAGCAGATCTCCCCCGACGCCCTCGGCGGTCTGGCGATCCACGACCGCAGGACCGGGATCGCGGCTCTGACCGCCGCCAGCGAGGAGGCGGCGGTCGAGGTCGCCGCCTCCCTCCTCGAGCACCTCCCCGACCACTGCGACACCCTCGCCGACGACACCGTCACCGACGACCCCGTCGGGCGGACCAACCCCGAGCTGGTCGACCTGGTCCCGGTGTCGGCCACCGGCTCCTACGACGTCCGCGACGTCATAGCGGCCGTCGCCGATGACGGGGACCTGCTGGAGCTCCGGGCCAACTGGGCGCCGCAACTGGTCACCGCCCTCGCCCGGGTCGGGGGGACCGCTATCGGGGTGGTCGCCAACCAGCCGCAGGCGATGGCCGGCACCCTCGACATCGCCGCGTCCCAGAAAGGGGCTCGCTTCGTGTCGTTCTGCGACTCGTTCAACCTCCCGCTGCTCACCTTGGTCGACACCCCCGGGTTCATGCCCGGCAAGGACCTCGAGTGGAGGGGCATGATCCGCCACGGCGCCGAGCTGGTCTACGCATACGCCGAAGCCCAGGTTCCGAGAGTGTGCCTGGTACTACGCAAGGCGTTCGGGGGGGCGTACATCGTGATGGACTCCAAGGGCATGGCCAACGACGTGTGCCTGGCCTGGCCGTCCGCCCAGATCGCCGTCATGGGCGCACGGGGGGCGGTGCAGATCCTGCACCGCCGGGAGGACCCCGAAACCCAGGCCCGGCTCGCGGAGCGCTACGAAGAGGAGCTGCTCAACCCCTACACCGCCGCCGCCCGCGGTTACGTCGACCGGGTCATCGACCCGGCGGACACCCGCAAGGAGGTGGCGGCCGCCTTGGCGATGCTCGCCGGCAAACGGGAGACCCTGGTGTCGCGCAAGCACGGCAACGGACCGTTGTGAGCCCGGCGGGTCAGCTCGGCGGGGAGTGCCCGACGCATCGCCGGGCCAGTGGGCGATCGACGAGGACCGTCTCGCCGATCGGCTCCCCGCAGACCTCGCAACGCCCGTAGGTGCCGGCATCCAGACGCCGCAACACTGCGTCCAGCTCGTCGAGGACCCCCTCGGCCTCCTCGAGCAGCGCCCAGTCGGCGCGCCGCCCGGCTTCGCTCAGCTCGTCCACCTACCCCAGGCTATCCCCGGCGCTGCGCCCCCTCCCCCCAGCCGACGCGCCCGCTCCCACCGGGGTCCGGACCCGGACGCGATAACGTCGTCGGGCGGGACGACGCCGGCCGACGCCCGGCGTCGCCGTGGGCCGCTAACTCAATGGCAGAGTAGGCGCCTTTTAAGCGCAAAGTTCTGGGTTCGAGCCCCAGGCGGCCCACCGAGGTGTCACGGCGGCCACCGCCGTGACCGGATCGCCTGCCAGACCCGTTCGGGGCTCAGCGGCAGGTCGATGTGGGCCACCCCCCACGGCGAGAGGGCGTCGACGACGGCGTTCTGGACCGCTGGAGTGCTGCCGACCGTCCCGGACTCCCCCACGCCCTTGGCGCCCAGAGGGTTGCGCGGGGAGGGGGTGACCGTCGACCCGAGCTCCCAGGACGGCAGGTCGGCCGCCGAGGGGAACAGGTAGTCGGCGAGGGTGACGGTGAGCGGGTTGCCGGCGGGGTCGTGGACCACCGACTCGAACAGCGCCTGGGCGACCCCCTGGGCGAGACCGCCGTGGACCTGGCCGGCGACGACCATCGGGTTGATCACCCGGCCGCAGTCGTCCACCGCCACGAGACGCCGCAGCCCCACCTCCCCGGTCTCGGTGTCCACCTCCACCACCGCCACGTGCGCACCGAAGGGGAAAGTCCCCCCCTGCTGGGAGAAGTCGTCGTCCGCGGTCAATCGCACCCCGCGGTCAGCGGCGGCGGCCGCCACCTCCGCCCACCCGACGCCACGGGCGGGGACCCCGGCGACACCGAAGCGACCGTCGTCGCCCCGCACCAGGTCACCCGGGTCCGCTTCGAGCAGGTCCGCTGCGAGCTCGCGCGCCCGGGCTGCGACCTCGGTCGCCGAACGCTGCAGTGCGCTGCCGCCGAGCTGGCCGGAGCGGGACCCGAACGTCCCGACCCCGCGGGCGACGAGCGCCGTGTCGGAGTGGACCACCTCCACGAGCCCGATCGGGACCGCGAGGGTGTCGGCCACCACTTGGGCGAAGGTCGTCTCGTGGCCCTGCCCGTGCGGGGCGCTGCCGGTCGTCGCGACCACGGTCCCGTCGGGCTCGACGCGCACCGAGCCGTGCTCGGGACCGCTGCCGCTCACCTCGCAGAAGCATGACACACCGACGCCGACCGCCAGCGGGTCGTGCAGCTCACGCCGACGCCGCTGCTCGACCCTCAGCTCCTCGTAGCCGGCGATCCGGCAGGCCTCCTCGAGCGCGCCGAGATAGTCGCCGCTGTCGTAGGAGGCACCAGTCGGTGTCTCGTAGGGCAGCTCGTCGGGGCGTAGCAGGTTGCGTCGACGCAGCTCGACGGGATCGACCCCCAGCTCCCCGGCGAGGAGGTCCATGGCCCGTTCCAGCGCTGCGGTCGCCTCCGGTCGGCCGGCACCCCGGTAGGGCCCGACCGGGGTGGTGTTGGTGACCACCGCCCGGGCGTGGGCGTCGACGCGGGGAACGCGGTAGGGCCCGGAGGCCATCAGGCGGCTGGTAGCGGTGGGGATCCCTCCCCGCCAGACGTAGGCACCGACATCGGTGAGGGTCCGCACCCGGAGCCCGACGATGGTCCCGTCGGTCCTGGCCCCGAGCTCGACGTCTTGGACCTGCCCGCGGCCGTGGGTCATGGCGACCAGGTTCTCCGAGCGGGTCTCGACCCAGCGGACCGGCCGCCCGAGCCGGAGGGCGAGAGCGGCCACGACGACGTGCTCGGGGTAGACGCCGCCTTTCGCACCGAAACCTCCGCCCACGGCCGGCGCCACGACCCGCACCTCGCCGGGATCGAGACCGAGAGCGGCGCACAGCGCGGCGCGGACCCCGAAGGGGGATTGGGTGCTGGCCCACACCTCTAGACCCCCGCCTGGACCGGGTCGGGCGAGAACGGCCCCGGTCTCGAGTGGCACCGGCGCCACCCGCTGGTTGACGAAGCGGGCACGCACCACCACCTCCGCTCCCTCCACCGCCCCCGGGTCCCCCCCCGGGTGGTCGATCACCAGGTTCGAGCCGTGCTCGGGGAAGAGAAGCGGGACACCGTCACCATCGGCAGCGGAGGTCGGATCGACCACGGCGGGCAGCGGGTCGAGGTCGAGCTCGACCAGCTCGGCGGCGTCCAACGCAGCTGCCTGGTCGTCGGCCACCACGACCGCGACCGCCTCGCCGACGAAACGAACCCGATCCGACGCCAGGCACGGACGCTCGAGATGGGGTCGTGACCCGCCCGGAGGGGGTGTGGCCTCGGGGAGGCCGGGGAGACCCAGCTCGGCGGCGGTCCAGACCCCGACGACCCCCGGTGCGCGCCGGGCGTAGCCGGCGTCGACTCCCACCAGCCGGGCGTGGGCGACACCCGAGCGCACGAAATGGGCGCAGAGGACCCCCGGGACCGGCAGGTCGGCGACGAAGCGTGCCTTCCCGGTGAGCAGGTCGGGGTCCTCCCGGCGGAGCGGGGCACTGCCGATGGTCGATGTCGACACCGCCGACACGCTACGGGCTCGCCGGTGTCGGTCGGACCCCGAGCAGCGCTGCTCACCGCCTCACATCGCCGGGCTCGACCCACCGTCGACGACCAGCTCGACCCCGCTGACCGCCGCCGCCGGCGGTGACGACAGGAACACCCGCCACCTCCCCGGCGGTCG
>JAKABK010000148.1 GCA_021796905.1 Actinomycetes bacterium | reverse complement strand
GAGATTGGCCAGGCACGAAGTGTGCTCCAGGGTCGGCCGTCGTGACCTCGAAGGACCCGGGGGCGAGGGTCGAGCTGACGGACTTCACCCAACCCTGGATCTCGCTCCGGCGGATGGCACCGAGCGGCCGGCGGCCGAGCGTCGGGTAGGCGTGGGCACGGAGGTAGCTCTCGGCTCGGGCTGCGGTGCTCGGAGGGTGCATCTGCGCGACGCGCGAACTGCCCGGGTAGTCGCGAAAGAGCGTCCGCCCGCCGGCGGGGTCGATGTACACGCCGCGTGCCAGCTCGCCGCGTACGGCGTCGAGGAACCGATCGGCGTCAGCTTTGCGGGCGAACTCACGGGTCTTCTGCGGTCCACCGGGGTACTACCGCCACCTTGCCCGGTACCCGCCTCCCGGTCGCTTGTCGCTGCTCGCCGCAGCCCCCTCCACCGTCCGCGAAGGCTGTCGCCAGTCCTCGACCAGTCCTCAGGAAGTCCTCAGCTCCGAGGACGACAACGGTGCAGATCGGGCACCAGCGGTCACCAGCGGCAGAGGCCGAAACCGCTGGTCAAAGAGCATATTGGTGCCCGCATCAGGGGCTGGTGACGGTGAGCCGGCCTGTAGGCGGGATTCTGTCCTCCGGTCCGTTTCCGGGGTCCGGGTGGGTGGCCATCCATCTGTGCGGTCTACCTGGGGACATCGGCCGGGCCGGCCGTCCCACGCTCGACCTTGCTCCGGGTGGGGTTTGCCTAGCCGTCCGGGTCGCCCCGGGCGCTGGTGCGCTCTTACCGCACCGTTTCACCCTTGCCTGTGACGGTCATGCCGTCCATCGGCGGTCTGTTCTCTGTGGCACTTTCCTGCGAGTCACCTCGACTGGTTGTTGACCAGCACCCTGCCCTGTGGAGTCCCGACCTTCCTCGACCGGGTCGAGCCCGGCCGCGGCCACCCGGCCGGCTCACCGTCTGCTCGTATCGTAGCGGCGCGGACGACGAACCCGCCGCTCGCAACGCCCGTCGGGGTGCCGAGAGGGGTGCCGGCGGCGGTCGGAGCGGTCGGCGCCGCCGTACGGCGCCGGCGCGAGGGTCCGGGCCGGGCGTAACTTCGGGCAATGACCCGTTCGCCCGGTTCGCTCCGACGTCACCTGCCCGCTCGGCGGGCCGGCGGGACGGTGGGGTCGGTGCCCGCTCCTGACGACGCACTGGTCAGCGAGCTGCGGTCGATCCTCGGCCCCGACGGGCTCCGGGTCGACAGCGCCGAACGGGCGTTGGTCGCCAGGGATGCGTCGGTCTTCGACCGGGGTCGTAGCGGCCCGGTCTGCTTCCCTCGCAGCGCGGACCAGGTCAGGGCGGTGGTCCTGGCGGCAGTGCGCCACGGTCGGGCCGTGGTCCCGAGGGGGGCCGGCACGGGCCTCGCGGGTGGGGCGGTCCCCCTCGGCGCGCCGGTCGTGGTCGCACTCACCCGGATGAACCGGATCCTCGAGGTCGACGTCGGGGCCAGGGTGGCCTGGGTCGAGCCGGGCGTGGTGAACCTGGACCTCACCCGCCACCTGCGCCCCCTCGGTTTCCACTTCGCTCCCGACCCGTCGAGCCAGCAGGCCTGCACCATCGGGGGTAACGTCGCCAACAACTCCGGAGGGCCGCACTGCCTGGCCTACGGGGTCACGACCAGCCATGTCCTCGCGGTCGAGGTGGTGCTGCCTGACGGAGAGGTGGCGCTGCTCGGGGGTCTCGACCCCGAACCGGTCGGCTACGACCTGCGGGGTGCGTTCGTGGGTGGGGAAGGGACCCTCGGGATCGCCACCCGGATCGCTGTGAGGATCACCCCCGACCCGAAGGCGGTCCGGACCCTGCTGCTCGCTTTCGACTCGACCGTCGACGCGGCGGAGACCGTTGGCGCGGTCATCGCGGCGGGGATAGTGCCCGCTGCGCTCGAGGTGATGGACCGGAGGATCACCGAAGCCGTCGAGCGCTACGTCCACGCCGGCTACCCGACCGACGCAGCAGCGGTGCTGCTCGCAGAGGTCGACGGAGCCCCCGGGGAGGTCGGGACCGGGGCCGAACGGATCGCCGACATCGGCCGGGCCCACGGGGCGGTGAGCGTCAGGGTGGCCGCCGACGACACCGAGCGTGCGGCGCTGTGGAAGGGGCGCAAGACCGCTTTCGGCGCGGTCGCCCAGATCGCCCCCAACTACTACCTGCACGACACCGTCGTGCCCCGCCATGCCCTCGCCGAGGTGCTCGAGGAGGTGTACGCCATCGCCGCCCGCCACGACCTGGTCGTCGTGAACGTCTTCCACGCCGGTGACGGCAACCTGCACCCGCTGCTGGTCTTCGACCGCCGGGAGCCGGGGATCATGGAACGGGTTCTCGCCGCCGGCTCCGAGATCGTCTCCGCGTCGCTCGCCGCCGGGGGAGCGCTGTCGGGTGAGCACGGCATCGGGGTCGAGAAGCGCGATTACATGCCGCTGATGTTCGGTCCCGACGACCTGGACCATCAGAACCGCCTGCGCCGGGCCTTCGACCCCGACTGTCGGGCCAACCCCGGCAAGGTGCTCCCGGTCGGCCACAGCTGCGCCGACATCCAGGCGCTCGAGCGGGTCCCGACAGGGGTGTGGGGATGACCGGCCGGAGCGCCGGGGCGCCGGGGTCGGCGGGGTCCGTGGCAGGGGCAGGCGTCGACCGGGAGGTGGCGGCCTGGGCGGAGGAGGTGGGATCCGACGGACCGGTCGCAGCGGTCGGGTCCCGGACCAGGTGGGGGCTCGGCGGCCGGCTCGCCTCCGGCACCCGGCTCGTGTCGGCACCGGTCGGCGTCGTCGAGCACCGACCCGAGGAGATGACCGTCCGGGTGCGGGCCGGCACCCCGGTCGCCGAGCTGCACGCCGAGCTGGCCGCCTCGGGGCAGCGCAGCGCGCTGCCCGAGCGGGGCGGGACCGTCGGGGGGGCGTTGGCGGTGGGGGAGAGCGACCTGTGCGCCCTCGGGCGGGGACCGGTGCGCGACGCTGTCCTCCAGGTCCGCTATGTCTCCGCCGACGGGCGGGTGGTGACCGGGGGCGGTCCGACGGTGAAGAACGTGAGCGGCTACGACCTTCCCCGGCTGCTCGTCGGGTCGCTCGGGACCATCGGGCTGATCGCCGAGGTGCTGCTTCGCACCCAGCCGGTCCCGGCGGTCGGCACCTGGTTGACCTCGCTCGGGGTGGACCCGTGGGCGGCCCGTGAGGTGCTCTACCGTCCGGCGGCGATCCTCTGGGACGGCACCTCGGTTTGGGCCCGCATCGAGGGCCACCCCGACGACGTCGCCGCGGAACGGTCGGCCCTGGGCCGGCTCGGTCGGTGGGAGGTGGTCGAGGGACCGCCGCCGCTGCCCGTCGAGCGGTGGTCGCTGCCGCCTGGTGAGCTGCGCACCCGGCCTGCAGCCGAGTGCGGACCTGGGTGGATCGCCGAGGTCGGTGTCGGTGTAGTACACGCCGCCCGTTCCCAGCCCCCGCGGCCGGTCCCGGCGGCGGTCGCCGAGCTGCACCGACGGGTCAAGCACGGCTTCGACCCGGCCGGCCGTCTCGCTCCCGGCAGGTCGGTGCTGGCGGGCGCGCCCGGAGCCGGCCCGGTAGGGGGTGGCCGGTGAACCTCGGGCTCGGCGACGGCCTGCACTCCTGCGTGCAGTGCGGTCTGTGCCTACCCCACTGCCCCACCTGGCGGGTGACCGGGGACGAGAGCTTCTCCCCGAGGGGTCGGATCGCCCTGATGCGTGCGGTGCAGGAAGGCGGAGCGCCGGTCACCGACGACGTGGCCGACTCGTGGGACACCTGTGTGCTGTGCCGGGGTTGCGAGACCGCGTGCCCGAGCGGCGTGCCCTTCGGCGAGCTGATGGAGCAGACCCGCGACACGCTCGCCGCGGCCGGGCGGATCACCCCGCTCTGGGAGCGCGCGGCGCTGCGCTGCCTGGCCCATCCGGGGCTGCTGCGGGCCGGGACGCGTGTCGCTGCCGTCGCTCAACGCGTCGGGCTGGTCCCTCGCCGGCTGGGCCTGCCCCGCCTGCCGTTGCGCCCCGAGCCGATGCGAGCCTCGGGCAGCGACGTCTGGCTGTTCACCGGGTGCGTCATGGACGCCTGGCAGCGCGACGTGCATCTCGCCACCCAGAGGGTTCTCGAAGCCGCTGGCTACGGAGTGCGGCCCACCGGGGACCGCGCGCCGTGCTGCGGCGCCCTCCACCGTCACGCCGGGCTGGTCGGTGAGACCCGGTCCCTCGCCGAGCGGATGGTCGAGGCCCTGTCGGGCGACGCCCCCGTGCTGGTCGACTCCGCCGGCTGCGGTGCCGCCATCGAGAGCTACGGGCGGCTCCTCGGGACCCCCGAGGCCGAGGCGCTGTCTGCCCGGACCTACGACGTGCAGGAGTGGCTCGCAGCGAACCTCGAGCGGCTCCCCCGCATCGAGGCCGACGCCCGGCTCCACGAAAGGGTGGCGGTGCAGGACCCCTGCCACCTGCGCCACGTGCAGCGCGCCCACCAGGCGACCCGGGTGGTGCTCGCGCCGTACGTGGACGAGCTGGTCGAGCTCGACGACGAGGGGCTCTGCTGCGGGGCAGGCGGGGCCTACTCGATGCTCCACCCCGACCTGGCCGGAGCTGTCCGGGAACGCAAGCTCGCCGCGATCGGCCGGGCGGCGCCCGATGTGGTGGCGAGCGCCAACCCGGGTTGCTCGATGCACCTCGCGGCCGCCGGGGTGCGAGTCGCCCACCCGATGTCCCTTGTCTGGGAGGCGCTCTCCGCCACCCGCTAGGCCGGGGCGGCCGGGCGCGTGCCGACCACGGTCTCGTGCGAGACGGCTGCGCTCCGGTCGCTGCGGGCCGGGGGTGGGCTGCGATCGCTGCACCTATCGTGGACGGATGGAAACCATCCGGGTGGAGCGCAACTCCGGTGTCGTCACCGTCACTCTCGACCGACCGGAGGTCCTGAACGCCGCCACCGCCACCACCTGGGACGAGATCACCCAGGTTTGCGCCGAGGTTGCCCGCGACGACTCGGACCGGGTGATGATCCTCACCGGGGCCGGCCGGGCGTTCTGCTCGGGGGCCGACCTGAGCGGCTTCGAGGGGACCGACGACCCGGTCCTCACCTCGATGCGGCGGGCCTCCGCCGCGGCGCGGGCCCTGGTCCGCCTGCCCAAGCCGACCATCGCCAAGGTCAACGGGGTCGCCGCCGGCGCCGGCGCCAACCTGGCTCTCGCCTGCGACCTGGTCGTCGCGTCGGTCGACGCCAGCTTCTGCGAGATCTTCGCCCGCCGGGGGCTGAGCGTGGACTTCGCCGGCTCGTGGCTGCTGCCACGACTGGTCGGTCTGCACCGGGCCAAGGAGCTGGTGCTGCTCGCCGACATGGTCCCCGCCGAGGACGCCCTGGCGATGGGGCTGGTCAACCGGGTGGTGCCCGCCGGGGAGCTCGACACCTTCGTGGAGGGCTGGGCCCGGCGGCTCGCCTCCGGGCCGCCGCTCGCGTTGTCGCTGTCGAAGATGCTCCTCGAGGACGGGGTCGACTCGGGCCTCGACGCGGCGCTCGAGGCCGAAGGCGCAGCCCAGTGCTACAACTTCTCGACCTCCGACATCAAAGAGGCGATCGCGGCGTGGCGGGAGAAGCGCGAGCCCAGGTTCCGGGGTCGGTAGGCGACACACCGGTGTCGGCAGGCGGGCCGACCCCCTGGGGCTGCCGGTTCGCCGGGCGATCGGCGGCCCGCGGACCGGCAGCGGCCGTCACCCGAGCCGGTCAGCCGAGCAGCC
>JAKABK010000147.1 GCA_021796905.1 Actinomycetes bacterium | reverse complement strand
GGCGCAAATGGTCGACCGGGACCGCTTGGACCTCACCGAAGCGGCGCTGCTCGGTCCGGCGGCCTGGCGGTGCGGGCTCCCGGACCGGGGGCGTCTCCACCTCGTCACCCGCACCCGCGACGAGCTCGAGGACGTGTTCGTCGGGATGGGGTTCCGGGTGGTGGAGGGGAGCGAAGCGGAGACCGACTGGTACAACTTCGAGGCGCTGAACATGCCGCCCGCCCACCCGGCTCGCAGCATGTGGGACACCCTCTACCTCGATCTCGGTGCACCCGACAGCGTCCTGTTGCGGACCCACACCTCCCCGGTCCAGGTGCACCTGCTGGAGGCCGAGGGCCCCCCGGTCCGGGCGGTCATGCCCGGGCGCTGCTACCGCAAGGAGACCCCCGACGCCCGTCACCTCGCGGTCTTCCACCAGATCGAGGGTCTGGTCGTCGACGAGGGGATCGGTTTCTGCGACCTCGCCGGGACCGTCGAGGCCTTCACCCGCGCGTACTTCGGGGAGGAGATGCACACCCGGCTGCGGCCGTCGTTCTTCCCGTTCACCGAGCCGTCCGCCGAGATGGACGTGACCTGCCCGGTCTGTGCCGGCGCGGGGTGCCGGACCTGCTCCGCTTCGGGTTGGATCGAGCTCGGTGGTTGCGGGATGGTCGACCCGAACGTGCTCGTAGCGGTGGGGGTCGACCCGGAGCGATGGACCGGCTTCGCCTTCGGGTTCGGTATCGACCGGCTCGCGATGATCCGCTCCGACCTGGAGGACCTGCGGGCCCTGACCGACAACGACCTCCGTTTCCTCCACCAGGTCTGACCCCGAGAGGACCGAGGATGCTCGCCCCGCTGTCCTGGCTGACCGACTACGCCCCCTTCGACGCCCCCGTCGAGGAGCTGACGGCCGCCCTTTCCGACCTCGGCCTGGTGGTCGAGGGTGTCGAGCGCTTCGGTCGGGACCTCGAGGGGGTGGTGGTCGCCCGGATACTCGACGTGCGCGCCCATCCCCGCGCCGACCGGATCCGCCTGGTCGACGTCGACGCAGGCGACGGCGAGGCGTTGCAGATCGCCTGCGGGGCGCCGAACCTCACCGTCGGGGACCTCGTCCCCCTCGCCGGGGTCGGGGCGGTCCTGCCCGGCGGCGTCGAGATCGCCCGGCGCAAGATGCGCGGGGAGTGGTCCAACGGGATGCTCTGCTCCCCCGAGGAGGTCGGACTGCCCCCGGTCCCCGGGGTCGACGGTCTGCTGGTCCTCGCTGCCGGCTCGGCAGCGCCCGGTGACCGCCTCCTCGACGCCCTCGGCGGCGAGGACGTGGTCTTCGACCTCGACATCTCCCCCAACCGGCCCGACGCGCTCTGCATGGCCGGCGTCGCCCGGGACCTCGCCGCCGCCCTCCGGGTGCCGTTCGCCTGGCCGACCGGCACCCCGGCCCCCGGCGGAGCCCCGCCGCTGCCGCCGGTGGACCCCGAGGTCGGCTCCCCCGGGGTGGTCGTCGACGCCGCCGATCTCTGCCCCCGCTTCGGTGCGACCCTCATCGACGGGGTCCGGGCCGGAGCGTCCCCCGCGTGGCTCGCCCAGCGGATCACCCGGGCCGGGATGCGACCGGTCAACCTGGTCGTCGACGTCTCCAACTACGTGATGCTCGACGTCGGCCAACCGAACCACGCCTACGACCGGGACCGCCTCGGGGGCGGTGGGCTGCTGGTGCGTCGAGCCCACCCCGACGAGACGCTGGTCACCTTGGACGGCGTGACCCGCCGGGTCGGGCCCGACGACCTGCTGATCTGCGACGCGGACAGCCGGCCGGTGGGTGTCGCCGGGGTGATGGGCGGCGCCGACCCGGAGATCACCGCCGACACCACCACCGTCCTGCTCGAGACCGCCTGGTTCGACCCGGTCGCCGTCGCGCGCACCGGCAAACGGCTCGGTCTGTCCTCGGAGGCCCGGCTCCGCTTCGAGCGGGGCGTCGACCCGGAGGTCGCACCCCGGGCGGTGGAGCGTTTCGTCCAGCTCCTCGCAGTGGCCTCCGGCGGCGGGGTGCGGCGCGGCCCCACCCTCGACGTCCGCTCCGACGCCGACCTCCCGGCCCCGGTGAGCGTCGGGGTGCGCACCGACCGGGTGAACCTCGTGCTCGGCACCGACCTGAGCGACGAGGAGGTCGCCGCGGCCATCGAGCCGCTCGGCTTCGCGATCGAGCCGACCGGCCCCGGACGTGCCGAGGTGGGGGTGCCGTCCTGGCGGCCCGACACCACCCGGGAGATCGACGTGATCGAGGAGGTCGCCCGGGTCCACGGGTACCGCAACATCCCCCGCCGGGTCCCCGCCTCGACCCAGCGGGGGGCGCTCGACAGCTACCAGCGGGCACGCCGGGAGGTGCGCGACGTCCTCGCCGGGGTCGGCCTCGACGAGGCTTGGACCGCGGCGTTCCTCGCTCCCGAGGAGCTCGCCGCCTGCGGTCTCGCCGGCGCTGACGTCGAGCAGGTCGCTGTCCGGGTCACCAACCCGCTCGACCGGGCCGAGCCGCTGCTGCGCCCCTCGCTGCTGCCCGGCCTGCTCCGGGCGGTGCGTCACAACGCCGACCGCCAGCGACCCGACGCTGCCCTCTTCGAGATCGGTAGGGTCTTCGCCCCACCGCCCGAGCCGGGGCGGGCTCCGTCGCTACCGGTCGAGACCGAGCGGCTCGCCGTCGCGGTCGCCGGGGGCGGCGCTCCTGCCGCCGTGAGGATCTGGGAGGTCCTCGCCTCCCACCTACGGGTAGCCCCCCGAGGGTTGCACCCCGCCGAGCCTCCCGGGTTGCACCCGACGCGCAGCGCGGCGATCACGGTCGGTGACGGCACCGACCCCCTCGGCTGGGTGGGGGAGATCGACCCCGAGGTCCTCGGTCACGCCGGTATCGACGGGCGGGTGGCGTGGCTCGAGGTCGACCTCGGCCGCCTCTTGGCGGCGGTGCCGGCGTCGGTCGCCGCAGCGGCGGTCTCCCGGTTCCCTGCGAGCGACCTCGACGTGGCGTTCGTCGTCCCCGACGACGTGCCCGCCGGGGACGTCGCAGCCACGATCCGTGCTGCCGCCGGCGACCTGGTCGAGCAGCTCGGTCTGTTCGACGTGTTCCGCGGGGACCAGATCGGCGCCGGTCGGCGCAGCCTCGCTTTCCGCCTCCGGCTGCGGGCCCCGGACCGCACGCTCTCCGACGCCGAGCTGGTCGCAGCCCGCAGCGCGGTGATCGAAGCGGTGACCACCACCCACCCCTCCGAGCTGCGCGCCCGGGGGCCCGAGCCGGCGCCGTAGGGTCGGGGTCCGTGAGGCTCCCCGAGACCGACCAGACCACCAGCACGCAGCGGTGCCCGGCGCTCGAGGGCTGCTTCAACTTCCGGGACCTCGGCGGGTACCGGGCGGCGGGGGGAGGGTGGGTGCGGACCGGGATGCTGTACCGCTCCGACGGTCTCGAGCGCTCCAGCCCCTCCGACTTGGACACCTTCCGGCGCCTCGGGTTGCGCAGCGTCGTGGACCTGCGGACCGCCGGGGAGGTAGCCGAGAGGGGCCGGATCCCAGACGAGCCGGGACGCGCCTACCGCCACCTCCCGATGTTCGACCTGCTCCCGCCGGCCGAGGAGCTGCCGAGCTGGGACCGTCCGGACTTCGTCGCCGCCGAGTACCTCCGGATGGTCTCCGCCGGTGCCCCGACGATCGGCGCGGTCCTGGAGATGCTCGCCGAGCCGGCGAGCTACCCGCTCGTGTACCACTGTTTCGCCGGCAAGGACCGCACCGGGATCGTCTCGGCGATCGTCCTCGAGCTGCTCGGTGTCGGCGACGAGGACATCGTCTCGGACTACGCCCTCTCCCGGGTCGGCCTCACCCGGATGCTCGACGATCTCCGGGCCCGCCACCCAGAGCGTCGCGCCGAGCTCGACGCCAGCGCCGCGGCGATCGTCGGCGCCTACCCGGAGTCGATGAGGGCGTTCCTCGCCGGGTTCAGGGCCGAGCACGGCAGCGCCGAGCGTTTCGCCGGCGGGATCGGCCTGCCGGGGATCGCCGGGCGCCTGCGGGAGCTGCTGGTCGAAGTGCCCGGTTGATCGACGCCCCCCGCCCAGGGCTCAACCGGCCAGCCGGCGGATCCGGGTGATGCGGTCGGTGCGGTAGCTCGCCACCTTCACCGACCAGCTGTCGAGGGGACGGGGTCGGTCGTTGCCGTAGAAAGTGGTGAGCGGACCTTCCAAGCTGTAGGAGTCCGCCCCGTCCACCCGCTCGGTCGACTCGTCGTCGAGGGTGATCTCGAAGGCCATGGCCCCAGTGTGGGACCGCCGGCCTGTGGCTCGCCAGGGGTCCAACCCTGTGATCTCGAGGTGCGTGACCACCCGGTTGTCCACAGGCTGCGTCAGAGGCCGGGCGGGCGGGCAGGAACCGCTAGGGCCCGCATCCCGGGCCGCGACCCCGACCGAGCGAGGAGCCGACCGACTTGGAGCAGCTGAGGGCGTTGCTCGCCCGAGCCGACCGCTGGCAGCAGCGCCACCCGATCGTGGCGGTGCCCTGGGCGGTCCAGAAGAAGTACGGCAACGACGACGCGTCGCTGCTCGTCGTCGCCCTCGGCTGGTACGGGTTCACCGCGATCTACCCGCTGCTCCTGGCGGTCACGACCGTTCTCGGATTCGTCGGGGTCCGGTCCCTCGCCCCCGGGGTGGTCTCGACCCTCCACCGCTTCCCGGTGATCGGCCAGCAGTTCAGCCTCGCCAAGGGTGCCCGGACCCTGCACGGCAGCCCGCTCGGCCTGGCCATCGGCCTGGTCGGCTCGATCTACGGCGGCCAGGGTGTCACCCAGACCGCCCAGGCAGCGGTCGACCGTGCCTGGAACGTGCCCTACGTCGACCGTCCCGGCTACCTGCCCCGGCTCGCCAGGAGCGTCGGCGCGCTCGCCTGCATAGGCGGGGCGTTCGTCGCGAACGCCTTCGCCGGGGGCCTCGCGACGAGCAGCTCGGCCGGTATCGGGACGCGGGTGGCGATCGTCGCCGCCCAGATCGCGCTCAACTCGGGGTTGTACCTGTTGGTCTTCGGTCTCCTCACGGCACCGAAGGCCGGGGTGGCCACCCGCGACCTACTGCCCGGGGCGGTCCTCGGCGGGGTGGCCTTCACCGTGCTCATAACCGTCGGTGCCGGCCTCGTCACCCACGAGCTGCGCCACGAGAGCGCCACCTACGGTGCGTTCGCCTCGGTCATCGGGGTGGTGGCCTTCCTGCTGCTGCTCGCCAAGCTGTCGGTCTACGCAGCCGAGCTCAACGCGGTCCTCGCCCGGCGCCTCTACCCCCGGGCCCTGCCGACCGCCGCCCCACTCGGCGCCGACCGTCGAGCCGCGGCGGACCGGGCCGCCGAGGTCCGCCAGCGGGCCGACGAGACCATCCGGGTCGACGTCGTGGGTGCGGGGGGTCCGACCGAGGATGCATGACTATGCAGAAGTGTGTATTATGACGCAGTGGTCGTGACAGGGGTGCAGCCGAGCGGGGTGGATCCGGCCGGGCCGGGCCCGACCCGGCCGGAGAGAGCGACAACCGGGAGCGCGCTGACGACCGGGACCGGGGGTCGGCTCGGGGTCGGGGTGCTCGGGGCGTCGGGTTTCGCCGGCGGTGAGCTGCTGCGGCTGCTCGCCGGCCACCCCCGCTTCGAGGTCGTCGTCGCCGGCGCCGACCGCCAGGCGGGCAGCGACGTCGCCGAGGGCCACCCCCACCTCGGGGTCTACCGGGGCCTGACCCTCACCGGCCCGGACCCTGCGGTC
>JAKABK010000146.1 GCA_021796905.1 Actinomycetes bacterium | reverse complement strand
CGACCGTTCAGGACCAGCACTCACCCTCCGTGGTGGTCGCTGGCCGCTCCGAGCACCCGTGGGCGGCGGCCGTCAGGCACTGCTGCCTCGGCCATCTGGGCGAGACGTTGGGCGATGACGACGTCGCGGGCGAGGGACGCGTGCTGGTAGACCATCGCCGCCTGAGGGCTGGCGTGACCGAGGCGGGCCATCAGCTCCTTGGTGGTGGCGCCGGCCTGCGCCGCCAGCGTCCCCGCGGCGTGACCGAGGTCGTGGAAGCGCAAGCCGGCGAGCCCTGCCCGCTGTGTGGCGGGCAGCCAGATCCGGTCCCGGGAGTTGCTGGCCTCGATCGGTACGCCGGTCGCAGAGGTGAACACGAAGGCGTCCTCCCCCCGCTCGGTGAAGCGCCGGAGGTGGCGGTCCAACTCGGCGGTGACCGGTGCGGGTAGGGCGACCAGCCGGCGCCCGGCTCGGCTCTTGGGGGCGCCCTCGATGATCTCCCCGGAGGCGAGGCGCAGCCGCTTGCGCCGGACGGCGACGACGCCAGCAGCGAGGTCTACGTCGCCACGGCGGAGAGCGAACAGCTCCCCGCGCCTGAGCCCGCCGAGGCCGGCGACGAGCACCGACGACGCCCGGCTCGGGTCCCCGGGCTGTCGGACCTGGTCTGCGACGGCCTCGGCCATTGCCGCGTCGTCAGGTCAGGGGTTCCGACCTCGGCGACGAGCCCATCGAGGACATCGCCGCCTCCGACGCTGCCATGGCGGAAGCAGGCGACAACGTCCCCTGGGGCTGGGGGCAGGTCAAGGCGGACCTCGCCTGGTCGTGAGCCGCTACCGGGTGGAGGTGAGCCCGGCCGCTGTGCGGGCAGTCCGCAAGCTCGACCCAAAGCTGCGACCACGGATCGAAGGCGTCATTACGCTGCCGGCCGAGGATGCGACCTGCTTCTCGCAGCAGGCGACCGCTCGGCCACGGGCGCGCTGCGCGCCCAGGGCGCTCAGCCGGAGAGGGCCGCCACGGTCGGCGCGGTGGCCGCCCCCAGCCTCTCGGCGCCCGCGAACAGCAGGCACGCCGCTGGTGCGAGGCGCACCCGGACCCGGTCGCCCCGGGCCCAGCGCCGCTCGTCGTGGATGCCGACCAGTTGCAGGCCCGGACCGAGCTCGAGGGCGTGGTCGTAGCCCCGTCCCCGGTAGGCGGTGTCGAGCACCGCGGCGTCGACGTGGCCGTGGGGGTGCCCGGCGGGCAGCAGCTGCACCCCGGCGGGCCGGACGAGCACGGTGCCCGCACCGGGGATCCCGTGGGCGGCACCCATGGCGGTTGCCAGCAGGGTGGCCCGCTCCGGACCGTCGCCGCAGCCGGCTGCCGGCCGGACCGGCATCAACGGCTGGCCGGACGGGCCGTGCCCCTCCGCTCCCCCGAGCACCTCGACGGGCAGCTCTCCGGCGAGCCCGGTGAAGCGGGCCACGAACGGGGTCGCCGGTCGAGCGTAGATCTCCTCGGGGGGTCCGAACTGGACGAGGCGCCCGTCCCGGAGCACCCCGACGACGTCGGCGAGGGCGAACGCCTCCGCTTGGTCGTGGGTGATGTACACCGCGGTGGTCCCGGCGTCGCGGGTGAGGGTCCCGATCTCGATGCGCATCCGTTCCCGCAGGTCGGCGTCGAGGTTGGAGAGCGGCTCGTCGAAGAGCAACAGGCCGGTGCCGCCCACCAGGGCGCGCGCCAGGGCCACCCGCTGCTGCTCACCTCCCGACAGCTCGTTGGGGTAGCGGTGGGCGAGGTGCGCCAGCCCGACCCGGCCCAGCATGCCCTCGACCCGTGCCGCCGCCTCGCCCCGGCCCAGATGGAGGCGGCCGACGGCGAACTCGACGTTGCGTGCCGCCGTCAGGTGCGGCCAAAGGGCGTAGTCCTGGAAAACCATGGCGAGGTTGCGGCGCTCCGGCGGCTCGTGGGAGGGGCCGTCGGCGACGAGCCGGTCCCCGAGCACGATGCGGCCCTCGGTAAGTCGCTCGATTCCGGCGAGGCAGCGCAGCAGGGTCGTCTTGCCGGACCCGGACGGGCCGAGAAGTACGCAGAAGGTCCCCGGCTCGACGGCGAGGTCCACGCCGTCGAGCGCCGTCTTGGTGCCGTAGCGCTTGCGGGCGCCGCGCAGCTCGACGGCGATACCTGCCTCAGACATCGATGAAACCTCCGATTCGCTGCCAGCCACGGGGAGCGAGCAGGCGGAACAGGCCGAGGCCGACCAAGATGACCCCGAACATCTCGAGCATGGCGAGCACCGACATGGCCGTCGCCTCACCGTAGTGGGCGGACGTCCCCACGAAGTTGTTGATCGCCACCGCCACCGGGGTGTTGCCCGGCGGGTAGAGCAGGCTCGACACGGGCAGCTCGAGGAGCGTCTTGGCGAAGGTGAGCAGCCAGGCCCACAGCAGCAGCCGGGACAGCACCGGCAGGGCCGCCCGTCGCCACGCCCCGATCCCGCGAGCGCCGTGGACCCGCGCCGCGTGCAACAACGACTCCTGCATTTGCGCCGTCGGCCCGACCATGAGACGGGCCTGGGAGGGGAGGCTGGTCGCCACGTAGGCCATCGCCAGGAGCGCCGTGGTGCCGTAGAGGGCCACGCCGAGCTGGTTGGCGATGGGCAGGTTGTAGGTGAAGATGTAGCCGGCGCCGAGCACGATACCGGGGAGGGCGACCGACCCGATCAGCACCAGGTCGATCAGCCGTCCGATGGTGCCGACGCCGCGGGCGGTCATCATCCGGGCGACCACGAGCCCGAGCACCGCCACGACGGTTGCGGTGACCGCCGCCAGGAGGGTGGAGTACCCGAGCGGCCCGGCCAGCCCGGCGGCACCGTCGAAGACCTGCCGGTAGTTGACCAGGGTGAAGGAGCTGGCCGAGAACGACGTGCCGAAGTTCTCGAGGAAGGAGGCGAAGACGGCACCGAGCACCGGCGCCCCGAGGGCGAGCACGAACAGCAACGACGCACCGGCGACGGCGGACGCCTTCCCGCGGGTGCTCAGCTGCCGGCGGGCGGGCTGGCGGGTGCGCCCGGAGAGGACGGCGTAGGACCGGCCACGCAGAGCCCGGGCCTGGAGGGCGATGGGGATCGCCGCGGTCGCGATCAACACCCAGCTGATCGCGGCGCCGGCGCCGAAATCGGTGGGGAGGGAGTTGACGGCGGTGAACAGCTCGTAGGTGGCGACGTGGAAATTGGCGTTGGCGGCGAGGGTCGAGGCCACCCCGAAGTCGGAGATCGTCTCGGCGAAGCCGATGGCGAGGGCCGACATCAGAGCGGGAGCAAGGATCGGCACGACCACCCGGGCCGTACGCCACCGGCCCCCGCCGTGCACCCGGGCGGCGTCCTCGAACTCCGAGCCGAGGTTGCCGAGCGCCACCGAGACCGCCATGTACGAGAAGGGGACGATCGTCATCGTGTCGACGAAGACCACGCCTGCCGGCCCGAAGAAGATGCCGTACATCCAGGCGCTGGGAATGCCGAACTGGTTGAGCACCCCGTGGGGCATGAGCACGTACTGCCAGCCCTCGGCGACGAGGAACGACGGCATGAGCAGCAGGCTCCACACCGCCAGCGGCCACACCCGCCGGCCGGGCATGTCGGTCCGTTGCACCCCCCAGGCCAACGCCAGCGCCAGTCCGGTGGCGAGCAGCGCGCAGAGCGCGCTGAGCCACAGCGAGTTCAGCAGGGAGTGGGCGAAGAACCCGCCGAAGACCTGGCCGAAGTTGGAGAGCGTGAACCATCGCTTGCCCTGGCCGAACAGCCGGGGGGAGACGGCCATCAGGAGGAAGATCGCGATGGGGACTATCAGGAGCAGGGCGAGCGCGACCCACACCACCAGCCCGGCGGTGATCCGCGGCGCTCGGAGCGCGACCCGCCGGGACCACCGGAACCCCGACGCGCCGGGGGACGGAACCTCGGCGCCGACCTCCGAGGCAGCCGTCGCTGGGTCGGGGAGCAGCAGGACCGAACTGTCCTGCCGCCCCGCGCCGACCCCGCTCATCGCCCGACCCCGCTCATCGCCCGACCAGGGTCATCGCCCGACCACGGTCACTGGAGGATGTTATCGGTGAACCAGGTGTTGATCTTGTTCTCCCGGCCGCCCCACAGGTAGGGGTTGAGGCTCTGGGTCGGGATCTGCGCCAGGGGGGTCCCCACCGCCGGTAGCGGCTTCTCGCCGTTGATGAGCGGGAAGAACAGCGAGTCGCCGGTCGGGTCGCCGGACTGCATCACCTTCTGCCCCGCCGACGACAGGACGAACTGGACGAACTGCTCGGCCTCGGCCTGGGCCTGCTTGGATACGTAGGCGGAGATGCCGAGCACCGACGGGAGGACCGTTTCGTACTTCAGGTACTCCACCCGGAGCTCCTTGTTGGACAGCGCTGCACCGATCCCGGCCGAGCTCTGGACAGTGGCCACCTTGATGGTGCCGGTCTCCAGGGCCTGCAGGGTGTTGGTGTTGGTCTGGTACACGTGCAGTCCGTTGGCCTTGAGCTTCTCGAAGAAGGCCTCGCCCTGGGACACGCCGCCCAGTTGCTGCATGATCCCGGCGACGTAGGGATAGGTCGGCCCCGACACGGCGGGGTCGTTCATCCCGACCGCCCCCTTCCACTGCGGCTCGGTCAGCTGCGACCACGCCGTCGGCGGGTTCTTCACCAGCTTGGTGTTGTAGACGAGGGCGGCCGCCATGGTGACGCCCGTCGGGATGTAGCTCTTGTCGGTCGGGATCAGCGACTTGCCGACGGCGTTGTAGTCGCTGATCGCTGACGGCTCCCAGCCCTTCAGCAGCAGGTGCTGTTGGTCGAGGCCGGCGAAGACGGTCGCACCGTCGACCCAGAACAGGTCCCAGTGCGGGTTCTTGCCCTCGGCCTCGATCTTCACCGTCAACGGGCCGGTGCTGTTGTCGTCCACCGTCGTGGGGATGCCGGTCGCTTTCTGGAACGCCTTGCCCTCGGAGACGTCGTAGCCCTCGGCGGCGTAGATGACAAGGGGTACTTTCTTCGTGCTGGCGCTGGCGCTGGCGCTCGACCCGGAGCCGCTAGTTGCCGCGCTGGTCCCGGAGCTACCTCCACCGGAACTGGCCGACGATGCGCCCGAGCCGCAGGCGGCCAGGAGCCCGGAGGCGGCGACGACCGCCAGCGCTGCGGGCAGCGCGTGACGCCGGCGCGTACGCGCACGCGGCTGGCGGGAAGAACTAGGGAGCACAGCGACCTCCTTGACGGGGTCGTCATGCGACGACCCGAACCTTGACCGGCATCGTCGCAGGCCCCGGTTAGCGCCGGGCCACCCCGGGGTGTCTGTAGGGGGAACACCAGCTGAACAATCGCTTCCGTCCTCCGTCCCGACCTCACCCTGCCGGAGCTGACGGCAGGGCCCCGAGCGCCTGCTGCGAGGGCTCCGAGCCCTCCGCCCCGGACCTACCGACACCCCCGGCGTCGCGGACGTCTCGGCTTGCGCCACGGCGAACCAGCCCTCGGGCCCGCCGGCGAGGACACTGATGGGGGTGGAGCGAGACCCGCGCATCTCGACGTCTCGTCTCGGCGCGAGCCCGGTGTGCGCCTCGGCCGGACTGGAGCCCTGCGTCCGGCGGTCGGCGTCTCGTGCAGGGGTTCCCGGTCGCTCTCAGCCGGTCAGCTCGTCGAGGATGACGGCGAGCTGTTCGGGCGATGTCCTGCCGCGGGCGGCTCGGCCGAGTGCGTCGATGAGCAGCGCGGTGTGCCGGACGTGCTCGAAGTGTGGGGGTAGCTGTCCGTCGCTCCGGTAG
>JAKABK010000145.1 GCA_021796905.1 Actinomycetes bacterium | reverse complement strand
GCCCCGCGCGATCGCGCGGGGATTGGTCGGTGTTCCCGGTCAGCTGACCATTGTCGACAGCCCACGGCACCTCTTATCGTTCGATTGCCGACCCGATCCGGGTGGGTGGGCCGATACGACCGAACGGGGGAACCGACAGATGGCTGATCTGCGACGCGGTATATCCAGGACCGGGGTGCTGATCCTCGGCACCGGCGGGGTGGTGGGGACCGGGGCGTTGTTCGGGAGCACCGGCATGGCAGCGAGCGCCGGGCCGGCACTCGTGGTCTCGTGGGTGGTGGCGAGCGTCATCTACAGCTTCATCGGGGTCAACTACATCGACCTGGGCATCCGTTACCCCGAGGCGGGCGGTCCGACCCGCTACAGCCTCTACACCCACGGACGCTTCACCAACCTGATCACCTCGGTGGCGAGCCTGGTCTGGTACGTGTTCATCCCGCCGATCGAGGCGGTGGCAGTGGTCGAGGGCCTCACCTATTTCGACCCGGGACTGCTCAACTCGAGCGGAACGCCTTCTACCGCCGGGGCGCTGGTGGCTTTCGGCCTGATCGTGGTGTTCGTCCCGCTCAACTATTTCGGGATCCAGTTCTTCCACCGACTGACCAACGCGCTCGGCGGCCTGAAGCTCGTGATCTACCTGCTCCTCGCCGCCGGGGTGGTCATCTTCCTGGGCCACGGCAGCGCCTTCACCCGCTACCACGGGTTCGCCCCGTTCGGCTTCTCCGGGGTCCTCGCCGCGGTACCGGTGGCCATGTTCGCCTTCGGCGGTATCCGGGTCCTCCCCGACTTCTCCGAGGAGCTGTCGGACGCGAAGGACCTGAAGGTGTCGATCATCGTGAGCCTGATCGGCCAGGCGGTCATCTACACCCTCTTCGGCCTCGCTTTCGTGATGGCCATCGACTGGTCGAAGCTCGGTGTCGGCAAGGGGATCTGGGGAAAGTTGGGCGGCGTCTCGGGTAACCCGTTCGTGCTGCTCACCACCCATCGCGACGTGGTGGTGCTGCTCGTGCTGGCCGTCGTCGTCGCCATACTCGGCCCCTTCGGCGACGGTTACGTCTACCAGGGTGCCGGCAGCCGGGTACTGCTCGCCCTCGGCCGCAGCGGCTACGGGCCCAACCGCCTGAAGGAGGTGAGCGAGCGCCACGGCGTCCCGATCTGGGGTCTGCTCAGCCTGGCCGGGCTCGGCGCGGTGATCACCCTGCTCACCGCCCCGGTACCGACCATCTACACCCTGATCAACGATGCGGTGGTTGCCGGGTACCTCGGGTTCGCCTCCGTGCCGATCTCGATGCTGGCAGTTCGGGGCCACGACCGGTCCCTCGCCGCGACGATCGTCGGTGCTGCCGGCTTCGCCGGGGCGTCCCTGGTGGTGTACTGGAGCGGGTGGCCGTCGGTGCCCTACGGACTGATCGTCACTGCCCTCCTGATCGCCATCTTCGCGGTCGTCTCGGACGTGGGGGACTGGGCTGCCGGCGTCTGGTACGTGGTCTACGCCGCCTTCCTGCTGCTCATGGCCGCGATCGGCAGCGTCGGCTACCAGGACGTGGTCGGCTTCGACCTCGGGACCGTCATCGTCGTCGTCGTGTCGGTCGTGGTGTTCCTCCCCTGGGCGGTCCGTTCCCGCCTGGCGAGCACCGACGAGACCGTCGCTGCTGTCTCCCCGCAGTCGTCGGGAGGCACCGGGTCGTGATCGGCTCCCACCCTGCGGCGAGCGGAGCGGGGGTCCCGCCCCCGGCCAACGGGTCCGGTCCCCTCCGGGGCCGGACCGGGACCGGCGAGCAGCCCGACGACCGCTACCTGCTCGACGCCTCCGAAGCTCTCGCCACCGCCCTGCTGGCCGCCGGGACCTCCCGCCGGGGACGTCGGGAGCGCTCGCAGGGGCGGCGGATCACCCGGCTGCTCGAGGACCCTGACGGCTTGGCCTTCGTCCTCGCGCTCACCGACGAGGTGCTCCGCATCCGTGATCCCGCCCGCGCCGCCGGTCACTTCCGGGCACTGGTCCGAGACGCCGGCAGCGGCCGTTTCCTCGGCCCTCTCGACCGCTGGCTCCTCGCCGCCGGCGCGGCGGCAGCGAGCGCCGTGCCGGTGGTGGTGATCCCCCTGGTTCGGGCCCGGGTGCGCTCCGAGCTGTCCGGTTTCGTGCTCCCGGCCGAGAAACGGGCGCTGTCCGCCCACATCGCCCGGCGCCGTGCCGAAGGCACCCGCCTCAACGTGAACCTGCTCGGGGAGGCGGTCCTCGGCGAGGAGGAGGCGCAGCGCCGCCTCGAGGCGGTGATCGACCTGCTCGGCAGACCCGAGATCGACTACGTATCGGTGAAGGTCAGCTCGGTAGCCGCCCAGATCCACGTCGAGAGCTTCGACGCCGAGGTGGAGCGGATCTCCGACCGCCTCCGGCGCCTCTACGACGCCGCCCTGCGCTACCGGCCCCGCAAGTTCGTGAACCTCGACATGGAGGAGTACCGGGACCTCGACCTCACCGTCGCCTGCTTCCGGCGGGTGCTCTCCGAGGACCGCTACTCGAGCCTCGACGCGGGGATCGTGCTCCAGGCCTACCTACCCGACTCCCTGCAGGTCCTCGCGGACCTGCTCCCCTGGGCGCGGGAACGTCACCGCAGGGGGGGCGGAATGGTGAAGGTCCGCTTCGTGAAGGGTGCCAACCTGGCGATGGAGCGGGTCGAGGCCGAGCTCGCCGGGTGGCCCCAGGCACCCTTCGGCACCAAGGCCGAGGTCGACGCCAACTACAAGCGAATGCTCGATCTCGCACTCGACCCCGACAACGTCGGGGCGCTCCGGGTCGGGGTGGCCAGCCACAACCTGTTCGAGACGGCCTGGGCGTTGACCCTCGCCGAGAGCCGGGGCCTGGGGGGACTGGTCGAGGTCGAGATGCTCGAGGGCATGGTCCCCTCGCTCGCCGCGGCCACCCGCGACGAAGCCGGGGGGCTGCTGCTCTACGCACCCGTCGCCCGCCGCGCCGACCACGAGTCGGTCATCGCCTACCTGGTCCGCCGTTTCGACGAGAACACCGACCCTGAGAACTTCTTGCGCCACCAGTTCTCCCTCTCCCCCGGCTCGCCGGCGTGGCGCGCCGAGCGGGACCGGTTCCGGGCCGCGGTGGCCGACCGGGAACTGCCGTCGGTCCCTAGCCGGCGCACCCAGGACCGCCGTGTCCCCGCCGCCGCCCGGCCGCTGATCGACGCGACGAGCTTCGCCAACGAGCCCGACACCGATTTCTCCCTGGCGCACAACCGGGCGTGGCTCTCCGGCTGGCTCTCCCCCCTCCAGGACCTCGGGGTCGACCTGGTGCCGGCGGTCGTCGACGCTGAGACGGTGACCTCACCCTCCGAGGACGGCTTCGACCCCGGTCGACCGGGGCCGCCCGCCTACCGCTGGACGCGTGCCACCCCGGAGCTGGTCGACCGGGCGGTTGCCGCCGCCCGGCGGTCCGGGCCGGCGTGGGCCGACACCCCGACCTCGGCCCGCCGGGAGCTGTTGGCCGCCGTCGCCGAGCAGCTCTCGGACCAGCGCGGCCGGCTGCTCGGGGTGATGGCCAGGGACAGCGGCAAGACCGTCGCCGAGGGGGACCCGGAGGTCTCGGAAGCGATCGACTTCGCGCGGTACTACGGGGCCAGCACCGCGACCCTCGACCGGCTGGTAGCCGGCGGGGCCCGGTGGCGCCCGTTCGGGACGGTCGCTGTCGTCGCCCCCTGGAACTTCCCTCTGGCGATCCCCGCCGGCGGGGTCCTCGCCGCTCTGGCTGCCGGCAACGCGGTGATCCTGAAACCCGCCCCCGAGACGGTGGCCACCGCGTGGGTGCTCGCCGAGGCGTGCTGGGCGGCGGGCGTGCCGAGGGACCTGCTCCAGTTCCTCCCATGCGCCGACGACGACGCCGGACGACACCTGATCACCCATCCCGACGTCGACGCCGTGGTGTTGACCGGGGCGTGGGACACCGCACGGATGTTCCTCGGGTGGCGCCCGTCGCTGCGGCTCCACGCCGAGACGAGCGGGAAGAACGCGATCGTGGTGACCGCCGCAGCCGACCTCGACAACGCAATCGCCGACCTGGTCCGCTCGGCGTTCGGTCATGCCGGCCAGAAGTGCTCGGCGGCGAGCATCGCCATCCTGGAGGCGTCGGTGTACGACGACCCCCGCTTCCGCCGTCAGCTGGCCGACGCGGTCCGCACCCTGCGGCCAGGACCGGCTGACGACCTGCGCTCGACGGTCGGGCCGCTGATCCGGGCTCCCGGCGGGCCGCTCGCCGACGCGCTCGGACGCCTCGGACCGGGTGAGTCCTGGCTGGTCGAACCGGCCCAGGTCGACGGCAACCCCAACCTTTGGTCCCCGGGGGTGAAGCTCGGTGTGCGACCAGGGTCGGCACTGCACCTCACCGAGTGCTTCGGGCCGGTGCTCGGCGTGATGCGCGCCACCGATCTCGACGAGGCGATCGCCTGGCAGAACCAGCCGGCCTACGGGCTCACCGCCGGCCTGCAGTCCCTCGACCCTGCCGAGATCAGCTACTGGAGGGACCGCGTCGAGGCAGGCAACCTCTATGTCAACCGCCACATCACCGGGGCGGTCGTCCGCCGACAGCCCTTCGGCGGCTGGAAACGCTCGGTGGTCGGCCCGGGGGCCAAGGCCGGCGGTCCCAACTACGTCCCGAGCCTGGGCACCTGGGATGCCGACTTCGGGGGCGGACCGGAGGCCTTCGCAGCGGCAGTCTCAGCCCTACGCGACCGGGAACTGGCGGCCGCCGACCCGAGCGGGTTGCGCGCCGAGTCGAACGTGTTGCGCTACCTCCCGCTCCGACGGGTGCTGCTGCGAGCCGGCGACCCGGTGCCCGACGACGACCTGGCCCTCGCCCTCGCCGCCGCCGGAGCCCTCGGAGTGGAGGTTACGGTCTCGGCTCCGTCTCCCCGGGCGCTCGACGACGACCCGACCCGGGTTGTCGTCGAGGACGAGGAGACCCTCGCCGCACGTCTGCTCGCCGCGCCAACCGGAGCCGGGCCGGCGAGCGGCCCGGACAAGGTCCGCTTCCTCGACCCACCCGGTGACGCACTGCGCCTAGCGGCGATCGACTCCGGCGCCTGGGTCGACGACCGTCCCCTGGTGCGCCACCCGGAGATCGAGGCGCTCCGATGGGTCCGCGAGCAGGCACTGAGCGAGACCCGGCACCGCCACGGCGACATCACCGGACGCCACAAGGGCCTCCTCGACCCCTGAGCGGCCACCTCGGCTGGCAACGCCGCCACGAAACGGACCCGGCGACGGGGAAGTGCCGACGCCACATCAAGGGCGGCATCGGCCCGGCGCGACGCGCGGACCCACCTGAACGGGCTGCTAGAGCGAGTCGAGGCCCGGACCTGGCGGCCGACGCCGAGCCGACAGAAAGGTCCGACGGGACCCGAGCGTTCCTTGCCGTCACGGGCGCCTACCGGCTGGCTGTCGTATTGGCTCCTGCCCACCTGTCCCCTGGATGCGTCACAGAGCGGTCTGCGGGCTGGAATGGGAGGAGGTCGACCTCGAGCCCCAACAGCGGGACGCTGAGGCTCGTCCGGGCCCGGGCCATCGTCGACAAGCGTCAGGTCGGGTCGCTCCCGAAGACGGCAGCCGGCCAGACGTTGTCCACCACATGACAGGTCACGGATAGGCGCTCGATCCGAATATCCGAGTTGCCCAGCCAAGGCCACAGGACGATGTACCGCATTTAGCAGCTGTGTGATACACCACCCACATGCGAAGCCTTCGGCTCGACCCTGACCTCGACGA
>JAKABK010000144.1 GCA_021796905.1 Actinomycetes bacterium | reverse complement strand
GGTCGGTCAACGTGGAAGAGGAGTACCACGAGACGATCGGTGGGCCCGAGGCGGGGACCGCCGGGGTCCGGGGCACCGGGCGCGACGCGCCGATCCTCCCCAAGCCGGCTGCGCGCTGAGCGCCCGACCCGAGCGGCTGAGCGAGGAGAGCGCATGGCGAAGATCTGGTTCTGTCGTACCTGCGGCTACGAGGTGCCGTCCCGGGGGCGCTGCCATTCCTGCGGCGGCCGTCTGGAGCGGTCACCCCTCGATGAGCTCCCGGACCTCGGCGACGACGAGGAGGTCGGCTACGATCTGGACGGCTGGGAAGGGGACGCCCGCGGTCAGCTCATCGTCGGGCTGATCGAGGCCGGCATCGAGCACCGTTTCGAGGGCGAAGAGCTGGTCGTCGCCGTCGACGACGAAGCCCGCACCGACGACCTGGTCGGGGCGATGACCTCCGGGGCGGCCGACGAGGATCGGGGCGCCCCGGCCTCCCGGGCGGCAGGGGAGGAGGACGCATCGGGCGGGGAGGCCGACGACGCCCTCCGGGCGGAGGTGGAGCTGCTCGCGACCGCCGCCCGGCGTCTGCAGTCGGACCCGACCGACATGGACGCGGACGGCGATGTCGCCCAGGCGTCGGCCGCGGTGTTCGCCGCGGATGACTTCTTCGCCGTGGACCCCGAGACCTGGGCGGCGGTGGGCCGGGTGACCCGCCGGCTGCTGGCCGCTCTCGGTGCCGACGAGGCGCTCGAGGACGAGATCCGCAAGCAGGCGGCGATCCTCGCCGCCCTGCTCGACCCGGTCCTGGCCGGCGGGTTCGTGGCCGGGTCGGGGGACGAGCCGGAGGGCGAGCCCGGGTCGGGGGACGAGCCCGGGTCGTCGTCGCCCGACGACTCCCCGTCAGACCCCGGGTCGGCCGCCGCTGAGGCTGGTGAGGCGGTGTACGAACTGCCCGATTGGCTCCCCGAGCAGCGCGCCCAGCTGAGCCTGCTCCTCGACGGCCAGCGGATCCCGCACCGTTGGGAGCACGGGGACCTGGTCCTCCCAGAGCCACAGGTGACCAGGGCCGAGGCCCTCTTCGACCGGGTGGACGGGGTCGACGCCACCGAGGACGACGAGGCCCGCTACCGCTCCCTGGAGGATCTCTTCGCTGCGGCGGACCGCTTCGTCGGTGACCCGTCGAGCGCCGCGAAGGCGGCGGCGGTGGTGGCGGCGGTGGGGCAGGCCGACGGGCCGACACCCCTCGGGCTCGACGACGCCCAGTGGTGGGCGATCCGTACCCGGGCCAGGACTCTCGCCGACGCGTTGGAGCACGGCGGGAGCCCGGAGGTCGCCTTCGCCGAGGCGACCACCCTGCGCGACCTGCTCCGGGCGCTGGTCTGAGCAGGCCGGTGACCCCCGGTGCCGGCCCTGCCGGCCGGGCTCCGCTCGCCGGCGTCGGTGTCCTGCTCGCCCCCGGGGCCGGCGCCGGCTCCGACCAGCCGGGCCTCGTGGCGTTGGCCTCGGGGCTGGGAGCGTTGGGGGCCAGGGTGGCGAGGATGGACTTCCCTTACCGGCTCGCCGGTCGGCGAGCCCCGGACCGTCTCGAGGTGCTCGTCTCCGCGGTGGCTGCGGGAGCCGTTGCGGCCGGTCGGGACTGCGACCGTCTGGTCATCGGGGGACGCTCGATGGGCGGGCGGGTCTGCTCGGTGGCCGCCGCCGAAGCGGTCGAGCTGGGCGCGGCGCCGCTGTGTGCCCTGGTCCTCGTGAGCTACCCGCTGCACCCCCCGGGGCGGCCCGACCGGCGTCGTGACGCACACTTCCCGCACCTGCGGGTGCCGTGCCTGTTCGTCTCGGGCACCCGGGACGCTTTCGCCACCCCCGCCGAGCTCGAAGCCGCGACCACCGTGATCCCAGCGGCGGTCAGCCACCACCGGATCGACGGCGGTGACCACGGTCTGCGTAACCGCGACCACGAGGTCGCCGTCGCGGTCGGGGCCTGGCTGTCCTCGACGCTACCGCCGCGCCGCTCGCCGGGCCCGGCGTCGCTGGGGCATGTGCCGGGTCGCTAGGTCGTGCCTGACGACGCGCCCGGGCCAGGCAGCACCTGGCCCGCGTCGGCCCGGTCCCCCGGGTTGAGGTCCTCGAGGGAGCGCCCCGCGGTCTCCGGGTAGGCGAGCAGCACCAGCGCCACCACCAGCAGCGGACCGACGGAGACGACCGCCAGCGCCGGTCCGAGGCGCCCGAGCGCCCCGGCGACCGCCCCCGTGGCTGCGAGACCGGCTAGCCCGCCACCGGCCCCGAGCACGTTGAGCACCCCGCCCGCCCGTCCCCGCAGCGAGGTGGGGAACAGCTCGGCCCCGTAGACCGCCAACGCCGGGGTCACCGCGTACCCGAGGACGCTGGCTGCTGTCATCCACCCGTAGAGCGCCGGTCCCCGGGTGAAGTACTCGGCGAGGGCGCAGAAGGTGCCGGCGGCGAGGGTGACGGCGAGGACCGGCCGGCGACCCCGGGTGTCGGCCAGCCGCCCCCCCGGGAGGGTTCCGAGGGCGCCGACGGTGCCGACCACCTGCTCCGCCAGGCTGATGTGGAGCGCCGACCAGTGCCGCTGTACCCGTAGGTACTGGTTCTGGAACTGTGTCGAAGGGGTGGCGAACAGGGCGTACAACAGCGCCCCCGCCCCGAGGACGACGAGCCGCCGGCGCTGGGCCGGGCTCCAGCGGCGCGACCTGCCCGCTGTCCCACCAGCCCACTGCGCCCGCCACCGCTCGGTCTCGGGGACATGGCGGACCAGGGCGATCGCCGCGACGAGCGCCAGTGCCGAGATCAGGTACAACCACCGCCAACCGCCCGGGCCGAGCCCGGCGAGGGGCAGGGCGACGAGGACCACCCCGCCGCCCAGGCCGTAGCTCATCGTGAGCAGCGCCAGCGCCCACGCTCGGGCGCCGGCGGGCATCAGCTCGACGACGCTCACCCCGAGCAGCACGTACTGGGCGGTGAGCAAAGCGGAGGACGCGAACTGGGTGGCGACCACCGCCGACAGCGAAGGGCAGGCGGCGCCCGCGACGCTCGCCGCGGCGCCGCCGACGGTCGCGACCAGGATCGAGCGCCGCCGACCCTGCCGGTCGGCGGCGACGAGCGCGACGAGCGCCAGGATCGCCCCGACCTGGACGACAGCCAGGGCGTAGCCCTGGCCGGCGTCGCCGACGTGGTATTCGCGACCGATGTAGGTCATGGTCGCCGGCAGCAAGCCGTCGAGGTACCCGGCGAGCACCGCGAAACCGCACAACCCCGCCAGGGCCACCGCGCGGCCGTGGGCGAGCCGCTGCGGGGGCGCCCACCACGGGGAGCGCCCCGCGGGGGTCAGCCCCCCGAGGTTGGCGAGCAGGGGGAGGGCGAACAGCCAGGACACGTAGGGCACCCCGACCCGGAAACGCACCTCCTGGACAACCTCCAGCTCCGCCTCCCGACCGGGGTCTGCAGCAGCAACGCCGCTGCCGCTCGCTGGACCGCCTGAGGGCCCACCGGCCGAGCCCCGTCCCCCCGGCCCACCGACCCGGACGACCCGCTCGTAGCGCGACAGTGGTCCCTCGGCCAGGCCGAAGCGGGCGAGCTCACCGCGACGGGGCGGCTCGGGCACCTCCCGCACCACCCCGTCGCGGGGCTCGAGGAGGGCGGCGAGCTGGTCGGGCCCGCAGGTCGCGTGCGTCACCCGGCGCAGGGTCGCCCCGGCCCTAGCCGGTAGTGGACGGGGGCGGGGTGCAGAGCAGCTCGGCGTAGGCTGCTGCTGCGTCGACGAGCTGCTCCAGCTCCACCATCTCGTCGCTGGTGTGGGCCTGGGCGACCTCCCCCGGCCCGCAGACCACCGTCGGGATCCCCGCCTGGTTCCGTACGAAGCGGGCGTCGGTGGTGAAGCTCATCCCGATCGTCGCCGGCTCGGCGCCGCTCGTTGCGTGCAGCGCGGCGCGTACCTGCTCCGCCCAGGGGTGACCGGGGTCCATCTCGCTCGCCTCCCCGAAGACCAGCACCCCGATGTCGTAGCGCAACCCGGGGATCGCCGAGCCGTCGATGCGCTCACGCAGCTCGGCGAGCGCGGACTCGACGGTGGCGCCGGGCAGGAGCCGGCGGTCCACTCCGAGCCGGCAGGACTCGGCGACGGTGTTGACGCCACTACCCCCCTGGATCGTGCCCACGTTGGCCGAAGGTCGTCCGAGCAGCGGGTGCTCCACGCCCCCGAAGTCGGCGGCGTGGACGGCGAGGACCACCGAAGCGGCGTGCTCGATCGCCGAGACCGAGTCGCGGGGCCGGCTGCCGTGGCCCCCCACTCCGTGGACGGTCAGCTCCGCCTGGAGCAGGCCCCGCTCGGCCACGCAGACCTGGAGGCCGGTCGGCTCGGGCACCAGGCAGGCGTCGCCCCGGACCAATCCGGCGTCGAGCAGGGCGCGGGTGCCGAGGGCGCCGCCGAGCTCCTCGTCGGCCACGAAGTGGAACACGACATCCCACGCCGGTGTCCTCCCCGAAGCGGCGAGCACGTCGAGGGCGTGGATCGCCGCGGCCACCCCGCCTTTCATGTCGGCGGTGCCCCGTCCGTACAGGCGCCCGCCGTCGAGGGTGGGGGTGAACGGGTCGGTGCTCCACTGCTCCGCCCGGACCGGGACCACGTCGAGGTGCCCGTTGATCAGCAGGCTCGGACGGTCGCCGGGCCCGTCGGGATGGGGGATCTCGGCGACGAGCGACAGGCGCCCGGGCTCGGGCTCGACCTCGGTCCAGGTCGGAGACCACCGTCGGAGGGCGTCGCGCAGCACGCCGGCGGCTTCCCGCTCGTTGCCCGGCGGGTTGCGGGTGTCGACCGCGACCAGCGCCGAGGTGAGCTCCACCAGGGCAGCGGGGTCTACCAGGTCACGCACCCCACGAGCCTACGGGCCGCGGTGCATACTGTCGGGCCGTGCCGACCGATGACGTCGAGGAGCTCCTCGCCCGGGCACAGGGAGGCAGTCGGCGGGCGCTCGGCCGTCTCCTGTCGATCGTCGAGCAGGGAGGGGGAAAGGCGCGGCACCTGGCGCGCCTCGCCTTCGCGTGGAGCGAACGGACCGAGCTGGTCGTCGGGGTCACCGGCGCTCCCGGTGCCGGGAAGTCCACCCTGGTGTCGCGCCTGGTGGCCGAAGCCCGCCGCGACGCTCCGGTGGCGGTGCTCGCGGTCGATCCTTCGTCGCCGTGCTCGGGTGGGGCGCTGCTCGGGGACCGGGTGCGGATGGCGGACCACGCCGGAGACCCGGGGGTCTTCATCCGCTCGATGGCCAGCCGCGGCAACCTCGGCGGGCTGTCGTCGGCGGTACGCGAGGCCATCCGGGTGCTGGTCGCCGCCGGCTACCAGCGGGTGCTGGTCGAGACCGTCGGGGTCGGCCAGGTCGAGATCGACGTGGTGGGAGCGGCCGACACCACCGTGGTGGTCGTCAACCCCGGCTGGGGGGACAGCGTCCAGGCCGCCAAGGCCGGGCTGCTGGAGGTCGCCGACGTGCTGGTGGTCAACAAGGCCGACCGTCCCGGTGCCGCCGGGGCCCGCCGGGACCTCGAGACGATGCTCGACCTCGACCCGGACCCGGGTGGCTGGCGGCCACCGGTCCTGCTCACCGACTCCCTGGGCGGTGTCGGCACCGCCGAGCTGTGGAAGGCGATCGGGGAGCACCGGTCGTGGCTGGAGGGTACCGGCGAGCTCGGGTCCCGCCGTCGCCGCCGGCTCCTCGACGAGCTCGAGGCGCTCCTCGTCCAACGCATCGAGACCCGGGTCCGTACGGTCGCGGCCGGCGCCCGGTGGCAGGAGGTCACCGGGGAGA
>JAKABK010000143.1 GCA_021796905.1 Actinomycetes bacterium | reverse complement strand
ATCGACACCCCGATCTACGGCTACGGAGGCAACGCGGAGGAGCTCAAGGCCAAGCTGAAGCGCGACGTGCTGTTCCCCGACCGTCTCGGCAGACCGGAGGAGTTCGCCAGCCTGGCGGTCGAGCTGGTGACCAACAGCTACATGAACGCCGAGGTGGTCCGCATCGACGGAGGCGCCCGCCTCCAGCCGAAGTGAGGCTCGGGTGACCGTCGAGACCGGCGTCGAGGGCCACGTCCTGGTAGCCACGATCAACCGGCCCGAGGCCCGCAACGCGGTCAACGACCTGGTCGCCCAGGGCATCGAGGCCGCGCTCGACCGCCTGGAGTCCGACGACGACCTGTGGGTGGGGATCCTGACCGGGGTGCCGCCGGTGTTCTCCGCCGGTGCCGACCTGAAGATGATCAACGCCGGCCGCTTCGCGCAGCTCTCCACCGCCCGGGGGGGGTTCGCCGGCATCACCCGCCGGGAGCGGACCAAGCCGGTGATCGCCGCGGTCGACGGCCCGGCGCTCGCCGGTGGCACCGAGATCGTCCTCGCCTGCGACCTGGTCGTCGCGTCCGAGACGGCGAGCTTCGGGATCCCCGAGGTCAAACGCAGCCTGGTCGCCGCCGGCGGTGCGCTCTTCCGGCTCCCGGCCCGCATCCCGTTCAACCTGGCGATGGAGTGGGCGCTGACCGGTGACCCGGTCGACGCCGCCAGCGCCCACCGCCACGGTCTGGTCAACGTGCTCTGCCCACCCGGCGGGGCGCTCGACGCCGCCCGCTTGCTGGCCGAGCGGGTAGCGGTCAACGCCCCGGTCGCGGTGCGCGAGTCGCGCCGGGCGATGCTCGACGCCGCCGGGGTCGACGAGGAGCGCGGATGGGACCGTTCGGCTGGCGCGATGGCGGCTGCGATGGCGAGCGCCGACTTCCGGGAGGGGCTGACCGCTTTCATCGAGAAGCGCCCGCCGGTCTGGACCGGTCGCTGAGCCGGGGCTGGTCCCGGTGGTAGCCGACACCCGCGGCCCGCTGCTGGGCTCCGCTGCCGACCTGGCATCTCCTGGTGCAGGAGCCGCAGCAGCCGAGCACCGCCGGCTGGTGGAGGAGCTGCGCCGGCGGGTCGCTGCCGTGGCGGTCGGCGGCCCGGAGGCCTCCCGGCGCCGGCACGCCGAGCGAGGCAAGCTGCTGCCCCGCGAGCGCGTCGAGCGGTTGTTGGACCCCGGCTCGCCGTTCCTCGAGCTGTCACCGCTCGCCGCTTGGGGCATGTACGACGACGAGGCCCCCGCAGCGGGAATCATCACCGGGATCGGGCGGGTCGCCGGCCGTCGCTGTGTGATCGTCGCCAACGACGCCACCGTGAAGGGCGGAACCTATTTCCCGGTGACCGTGAAGAAGCACCTGCGAGCCCAGGAGGTCGCCCGGGACAATCGGCTCCCGTGCCTGTACCTGGTGGACTCGGGAGGGGCCTACCTGCCCGAGCAGGACCAGGTGTTCCCCGACCGGGAGCATTTCGGGAGGATCTTCTACAACCAGGCGACCCTGTCGGCGCTCGGCGTGCCGCAGGTCGCGGCGGTGCTCGGCAGCTGCACCGCCGGGGGGGCCTACGTGCCGGCGATGAGCGACGAGGCGGTGATCGTCGCCGGTCAGGGCACGATCTTCCTGGGGGGCCCGCCGCTCGTGAAGGCCGCCACCGGCGAGGTCGTCTCCGCCGAGGAGCTCGGCGGCGGTGAGCTGCACGCCCGGCGCAGCGGGGTGGTCGACCACCTGGCCGCCGACGACACCGACGCCCTGCTGACGGTCCGCCGGATCGTCGCGACCGTCCCCCGGCCAGCCCCGCCACCGTGGGAGGTGGTGGAGGCCGAGGACCCGGTCTACGACCCCGCCGAGCTGTACTCGGTCGTCCCCGTCGACCCCCGCACCCCCTACGACGTCCGGGAGGTGATCGCCCGGATCGTCGACGCCAGCCGTTTCGCCGAGTTCAAACCCGACTACGGACCGACCCTGGTGACCGGTTTCGCCCACGTCCACGGCCATCCGGTCGGGATCGTCGCCAACAACGGGGTGCTCTTCGGCGAGTCCGCCCTCAAGGGAGCGCACTTCGTGCAGCTCTGCGACCGTCGGGTGGTGCCGCTGCTGTTCTTGCAGAACATCGCCGGGTTCATGGTCGGACGGGACTACGAGGCGGCGGGGATCGCCAAGCACGGCGCCAAGATGGTGACCGCCGTCGCCTGCGCCCGGGTGCCGAAGCTGACCGTGGTGATCGGCGGGAGCTTCGGGGCGGGGAACTACTCGATGTGCGGCCGGGCGTACTCACCCCGGTTCCTGTGGATGTGGCCCAACGCCCGGATCTCGGTGATGGGCGGTGAGCAGGCGGCGTCGGTGCTCGCGACGATCCGCCGCGACCAGATCGAGGGGCGGGGGGAGTCGTGGCCCGTCGAGGACGAGGAGGCGTTCAAGGCGCCGATCCGGGACCGCTACGAGACCCAGGGCAACCCCTACTACTCGACGGCACGGTTGTGGGACGACGGGATCATCGACCCGGTCGAGACGCGCACCGTGCTCGGCCTGGCCCTGGCAGCGGTCGGCGACGCGCCGCTCGGCCCGGTCGGCTACGGCGTGTTCAGGATGTGAGCCGCATGTTCGCCAGCGTGCTGGTCGCCAACCGGGGGGAGATCGCGCTGCGGGTGCTCCGCACCCTCCGGAGCATGGGCATCGCCTCGATCGCGGTCTACAGCGACGCGGACGTCTCCGCCCGCCACGTGCGCGAAGCCGACCGGGCGGTACGGATCGGACCGGCCCCGCCGGCGGAGAGCTACCTCGACGTCGCGGCAGTCGTGGGTGCCGCCCGGGCGTCGGGTGCCGAAGCGCTCCACCCCGGCTACGGGTTCTTGTCGGAGAACCCCGCCCTCGCCGAGGCGTGCGCCGAGGCCGGGATCGCGTTCGTCGGGCCCCCGGTGGCTGCGATCCGGGCGATGGGGGACAAGATCCGGGCGAAACAGCTCGTCTCCGCCGCCGGGGTGCCGGTGGTGCCCGGCTGCAGCGGTGCGGGTCTCACCGACGAACAGTTGGCCGCCGCGGCCGTCGAGGTCGGACTGCCGGTGCTGATCAAACCGAGCGCTGGCGGGGGTGGCAAGGGGATGCGCCGGGTCGACGACCCCGCCGAGATGGCCGAGGCGATCGCCTCCGCCCGACGGGAGGCGATCGGGGCGTTCGGGGACGGCACGCTGCTCGTCGAGCGCTGGGTCGAGCGCCCCCGCCACATCGAGATCCAGGTCCTGTTCGACTCCCACGACCACGGGGTGCACCTCGGGGAGAGGGAGTGCAGCCTCCAGCGCCGCCACCAGAAGGTCGTCGAGGAGACCCCCTCGGTGCTGCTCGACGAACCGACCCGCCAGGCGATGGGGCGCGCCGCGCTCGACGCGGCCCGCTCGGTCGGTTACGTCGGGGCGGGAACCGTCGAGATGATCGTGTCCGCGGAGCGCCCCGGCGAGCACTTCTTCATGGAGATGAACACCCGCCTGCAGGTCGAGCACCCCGTCACCGAGGCGGTCACCGGGATCGACCTGGTCGAGTGGCAGCTGCGGGTGGCGGCCGGTGAGCCCCTCGGTTTCGGCCAGGAGGACATAGCTGCGAAAGGCCACGCGATCGAGGCCCGGGTCTACGCGGAGGATCCCGACCGGGGGTTCCTGCCGGCATCGGGGCGGCTGCTCGCGTGGGTCGAGCCGGAACCGGCCGTTCACCCCGGGGTGCGGGTCGACAGCGGGGTGAGCGCCGGCGACACCGTCGGCACCGACTACGACCCGATGCTCGCCAAGGTGGTCGCCCACGGCCGGGACCGTCCGGAGGCCCTCGCCCGGCTGCGGGCCGCGCTCGGCGCCACCACCGCCCTCGGGGTCGCCACCAACGTCGGGTTCCTCCGCCGCCTCCTCGCCCATCCCGACGTCGACGCCGGCAGGGTCGACACCGGGCTGATCGAACGTGAACTGGCGGCGCTCACCTCCGCCCCGGTGCCCGACGAGGTCCTCGCCGCCGCCGCCCTCCACCGTCTGGCGCTCCTCGAGCCGTCCGGCCCGGTCCTCGACCCCTGGGACTCCCCGAGCGGGTGGCGGTCCGGCGGTCCTCCGGCGGAGACCGTCGTCGCCCTCGACTGCGGGGGTCGGCGGGTCGGGGTCGGGGTGAGGGGTCACCCCGGTGCTGCCGAGGTCCGGGTCGGTGACGGCCCGGCCCGTCCGGCCGCGGCCCGGGTGGTCGGGCCGGGACAGCTCGAGGTGGAGATCTCCGGGGGCCTCCGGCGCTTCTCGGTGGCCGGGATGGCAGGCGTCCTCTGGCTGGGCGAGGCCGGTGAGACGTGGCGGGTCTCGTTGGCCGTGGCCGAGCGTGGTGCGCTCGGTGTGGTAGGCGGCGGCGGTGTCGCACGCGCCCCGATGCCGGGGACCGTCAGGGCGGTGCACGTGACCCCCGGTGAGCGAGTCGAAGCCGGCCGGGCGCTCGTCACGGTGGAGGCGATGAAGATGGAGCACGCCGTGGTCGCCCCGACCGGCGGGGTCGTCGCTGCGGTCCGGGCCCGGGTCGGCCAGACCGTGGCGTTCGACGAGGTGCTGGTCGAGGTCACCGAACCGGTCGGGGAGGACCGGGCCGGCGGTGACCCGGGTGGCGGTGACCCGGGTGGGGTGGGATCGTGAGACCCGAAGTGCATCCGCTGCCCGGTCTGCCCTCCGAGGTGCGCATCTGGGAGGTCGGTGCCAGGGACGGCCTCCAACACGAGGCGACCGTCGTACCGACCGCCGTCAAGGCCGAGCTGATCGCCCGTCTCGTCGACGCCGGCTCGCGCACCGTCGAGGTGACCAGCTTCGTCTCGCCCCGTTGGGTGCCGCAGCTGGCCGACGCAGCGGAGCTGTTCGCCCGTCTCGAATGGCGTGACGGGGTGCGCTACCCGGTGCTGGTACCCAACCTGGCCGGTTTGGACCGGGCGAGGGCTGTCGGGGTGCGTGACATCGCGGTGTTCGCGAGCGCCACCGAGAGCTTCGCGCGACGCAACTTGAACCGTGGTCTCGACGAGTCGCTCGAGGTCATCGAGGCGGTCGTCGCTGCGGCCAGGGCGGAGGGTCTCGGGGTGCGCGGCTATGTGTCGATGTGCTTCGGGGACCCCTGGGAGGGGCCGGTCGCCCCGGCCGCGGTGGTCGCCGTCGCCCGCCGGCTGGTCGACATGGGATGCGAAGAGCTGAGCCTCGGGGACACGACCGGGGTTGCCACCCCCGGGCATGTCGTCTCCTTGCTCGGGGCGCTCGGCGAAGCGGGGATCGGTGTCGAGCGGGTCGGGGTGCACTTCCACGACACCTACGGCCAGGCGCTCGCCAACACCCTCGCCGCGCTCCAGTCGGGGGTCAGCACCGTCGACTCCTCCGCCGGCGGACTCGGCGGCTGTCCGTACGCGAAGAGCGCGACGGGGAACCTGGCCACCGAGGACCTCTGCTGGGCGCTCGACGGGCTCGGCATCACCACCGGTGTCGACCTGGACCGTCTCGTCGCGACCAGCGTGTGGCTGGCCGGGATCCTCGGCCGGCCGAGCCCGTCGCGGGTCGTGGCCGCTCTCACCCCCACCACCTCGGAGGAGCCCTGATGACCCTCGCCGACCAGCTCGACCTCGGCGCCGAGCTCGCCGAGCTGCGCGCCACCGTCGAGCGTTTCGCCCGCCAGGAGATCGCCCCGGTGATCGCCGGCTACTACCAGCGCGAGGCGTTCCCCTACGAGATCGTCGCCAAGATCGGCGAGCTCGGCCTGTTCGGTCTTCCCTTCCCCGAGAGCTACGGGGGTATCGGAGGCGACTACCTCGCCCT
>JAKABK010000142.1 GCA_021796905.1 Actinomycetes bacterium | reverse complement strand
GACACCGCTGCTCGTCGTCGAGGTCCTCTCGCCCTCGACCCGCGACACCGATCTCGGCTCCAAGCGTCTGGCCTACGCCGACGCCGGTTGCCCGGCCTACTGGATCGTCGACCCCGCCGTCCCGGCGGTGACCGCGCTCAGCCTCGGCCCCGACGGCTACGCCGAGGTCGTCTCGGCTCGTGGCGCCCAGGTGCTCGAGGCGACCGAGCCGTTCGCCGTCGCGTTCTGCGCCGCCGAGCTCGCCGAGGGCTGAGGCCCCCGCCGGGGACCCCCCGACAGCGCCGACCACCGGCCGGTCGCGGCAACGATCGCCCGTCACCGTCCCGGCCGCAGCCGTGCCTGCTGGGGCCGCTGTCTGCTCGAAACCCTCTCCGCCGGCTCGGGCGAGGCGCTGCTCGCCGAGGTTCGACGCTTGGCGCGGGTGGCCGGCACCGATCCCGCACCCGACACCTCGGGGCCGGGCGGGGACCTCGCGACAGTCGCGTCGGCGACGACCGGGCTCTACGACCCGCCCTCGCCCGCCGAGTGGTCCCGGGACTGCTCGACAACCTCCGAAGCCAGCCGGAACTGGCGGAGAGGTCCCGAAAGGACTACATCCGCCCCCGTCGCAGATCGACCGAGCCAGCCCAGCCCCGGCACGAGCCGTGGAACGCGGGGAGACCCCTCCGGTACCCGACCCGGAGGTGGTACCCCACCCGGAGATGGCCTGCGACCTGCTCGCCGGTCCTCTGCTGGTCGAGGCCATCGTCCTCGACCGTCCCGTCGCCGACACGACAGTGAACCATGCCGCCGACGCGGTCGTCACCTGGCTCCAGCAACCCAGCAGGCACGACTCGACAGACGACAGACAGAGGGAGACGCCGATGACCGCCCCCGAGGCGCACGTTTGACGCTGCGAGCGCTGCCGCCGCCGACGCGCCCTGCGGGATCGCCGCCTTGTGGGTGACGCTCGGGTTCGGCGTCGCCTCGTCGGTCGTCGTAATCATCCTGGCGGCTCCAGCCAGGACCACCGATCCGATCACGCGTAACATCCTTCCGGTGGAGGTCGTGATCCTTCCCGACGCCAGGGACGGGGCCCGGCTGGTCGCCGACGCGATCACTGCGCTCGTCGCCGACCGCCCCGACGCCGTTCTGGGCCTGGCCACGGGCTCGACCCCCGAGCCCGTCTACCAGGAGCTGGTCAGGCGCCAGCAGGCCGGTGCAGTGGACCTGTCGGCTACGACCGGCTTCCTGCTGGACGAGTACGTCGGGCTCCGACCGGGGCACCCGGCCAGCTACCGGGCGGTGATCGACCGCCAGGTCATCGCCCCTCTCGGCATGACCGCCGACCGTGTCAGCGGCCCCGACGGGGGCGCGGCCGACCTGCAGGCCGCCTGCCGTGACTACGAGCGCCGGATCGCCGCCGCCGGCGGGGTGGACCTCCAGCTCCTCGGGCTCGGTGCAGACGGCCACATCGGCTTCAACGAGCCAAGTTCGTCGCTCGGGTCGCGCACCCGGCTCAAGACCCTGACCGAGCGGACGCGCCACGACAACGCCCGCTTCTTCGACGGGGACGCCGCCGCCGTGCCCCAGCACGTGCTCACCCAGGGTGTGGGAACCATCCTCGAAGCCAGCCACATCGTCCTGCTGGCCTGGGGCGAGGCCAAGGCCGAGGCCGTCGCCCGTCTGGTCGAGGGGCCGATCACCGCCATGGTCCCGGCTTCGGCCCTCCAGCTGCACCCCCATGCCACCGTCGTCGTCGACACCCCGGCCGCCTCGGCCCTCGCCCTGCGTGACTATTACGAGGCCGTCTTCGCCGCCAAACCCGGCTGGCAGGGCATCTAGCGCCCGAGTCGGCGGGTCCGGTCGTCGGGGCGCTCGGACATGGCGACCTGGACCCCTGTCTGCCGCGCCGACGCCACCTGCCGGTGGGATCGTCCCACGGTCTTCACAGTCGGCTCCGCAGGTGCCCGGCGCCGGGCGCCGTTCAGCAGACCGGCAACGGCACGGGGCGGTGCGGCGCGGGGTGCCCCATCATGTAGCGTCGGTGGATGACCGGGATCTCCGCGTCGGGTATTCACCGAGAACCGACAGGTAACGTCCGTACACCGGTCCCGCTCACCGGTCAGGTGGCCCTCGGTGGGGCCGGGTTCTCCCTTGCCGAGCATGTCGATGACGCTGCTGCGACGGCGACGATCCATGCGGCGGTAGGGGCGGGGGCGCGCATCTTCGACTGCGCACGAGCCTACGCACCTGTCGGGGACCCGACCCACAACGAGAGGCTCTTCGCGCGCGCTCTAGCAGGCCTCGACGACGTGCTCATCGACACCAAGGGTGGTCACTTCCGGACCGGCACCAAAACCTGGGACGTGGACAACTCCCCGAAGCGCCTGGCGCGCGACGTCGACGACAGCCTCGCCGCTCTCGGAGTCGAGCAGATCGGCCTGTACTACCTGCATCGAGCTGACGGCCGGGCACGGTTCCTCGACCCTGCGGTCGACCCCGAGCCAATCGCCGAGAGCATCTCTGCGCTCGACGCGATCCGCCGATCCGGGAAGATCGCCGCTATCGGGATCTCCAACGTCACCGTCGCCCAGCTCGACGAGGCTGTCACGGTCGCTCCGATTGTCGCGGTCCAGAACCTTCACAGCGCCGCGGGGCTCGAGTCCGCAGAGGTCCTCCGCCGTTGCGAGGAGCTCGGGATCGCGTTCTTCGCCTACTCACCACTGCGTGGCTCCCTATCCCGCTCCCGGAGCGTGGAGCGCTTCCCCCGTACGAGCGCTGCAGCAGCGCAACGTGGTGTGTCTCTCGCACGCATCCTGCTCCGAGCGCTGCTCGCCTCCTCCCCGGTCCTCTCCGTCGTCTCCGGAGCCCAACGTGCCACCACCGCGATCGACTCGTGCTCGGCGGCCGTGGAGCCGTGGGACGACGAGCTCGCGCAGGCGTTCTCCGACGACCACGAATTGTCGAGAGGCGGCAGCGACTGAGATCCCGCCGGCGACTACGCCTGCGACGACAGCAGCGCCTGCAGCTGCTAGCGGAGGCCTCCGTGGCCGCCTGGGAGTTGCCGGCGACTGCGAGGGCTCTCACCTGCGGGCCGGTCAAGGTAGCGGCTCAGGCGTCCTGCCAGGTCAAGATCGCTCGATTCCAGTCCCTCGTCGAGGACTGCTGAGACGACGGCGTCCCAGATCGCGTAGCGGCCGAAGACATCGCGGATCGTGAGCTCCGCCGTCGTGCCGGTCGTTCGTGGAGTCGGCTCGGCGACATCCGAGAAGTGATGTCCGTGACGACCGAGATTGGCTCCTCGTTGCCGGGGGGTGCACCTCGGCGATGGCATCGACGGGCACCTCGACGCTCAACTGGGACCTACCCCCTTTCGCCCGCTGCCACGAACACAGCGGCCTCGCCGCATGCATGGGTAGGGGGAGAGATGACGAACCTTGGCGAAGCTCCGTCCGCGACACTCCGTGGCCGCAGTCCATCCAGCGACCTCCGGGTCTTCACGGCCCCGGTCGCCGGGCGCACCGGTCCGGGGCAGGTACCCGGCCCGGACCTGTTGCTGGTCTCCTCGGAGGTCGTGGGCACACGCTGTCGAGGGCCCACCGATCCTGGTCGTGGAGCTCCTCTCCCCCACCGGGCGGGCCGACGACCTGTTCGAGAAGCGGCGCATCTACGCCGAAGGCGCCGCCGACTTGTACTGGATGGTCGATCCCGACGAGACGGGCCTCACCGTGCTGCGCCTCACGGGGAGGGCCTACCAGGAGCGGTCACGGGTCGTGGGCACCGAGTCCTACGACACGGACGTGCCGTTCGCTGTCCGGGTCGTGCCAGCCGAGCTGGTCGCCTGGGCCGAGCCCGGAGGCACCCTCAGGGGTGGCGGGCCGGTCTCGCCGAGACCGGCCGGCGTGGCCGCCCTGTAGGTGAGGGGCAGGCTCGGTGCCGCTTTCCTGTCGGGCTCGCCGTCGTGCTCGAGGCTGACGACTCGGGACCAGGGTCGGGCAAGGAGGCGGGGAAAGACGCCCCGACCCCGGCTCAGGATCTCTCGGAGCCGAACGCCGAGTCGAACGCCGCCGCCGAAGGTTGGATCGAGTTGAGCCTTCTCACGAACTCGAGGGCCTCAGGCCCGCCGGCGAGACGGTCCATGCCGGCGTCCTCCCACTCGATGGAGATCGGCCCCTGGTAGCCGATGCTGTTGAGCATCCGGAACACCCGCTCCCAAGGCACGTCGCCGTGACCGACCGACACGAAGTCCCATCCCCGGCGGGGGTCACCCCAGGCCAGGTGCGACGCGAGACGGCCGTTGCGGCCGTTCAGCGTCCTGACCGACTCCTTGCAGTCCACGTGGTAGATCCGCTCCCGGTAGTCGGAGAGGAACCCGACCGGGTCGAGGTCCTGCCAGACGAAGTGGCTCGGGTCGAAGTTCAGCCCGAACGCCGGGCGGTGACCGACAGCCTCTAGCGCCCGGGCGGTGGTCCAGTAGTCGTAGGCGATCTCCGAGGGGTGCACCTCATGGGCGAAACGGACACCCACCTCGTCGAAGACATCCAGGATCGGGTTCCAACGCTCGGCGAAATCCTCGTAACCCCGCTCGATCATCTCCGGCGGCACCGGGGGGAACATCGCCACGGTGTGCCAGATCGACGAACCGGTGAAACCGATCACCGTGTCGACACCGAGCAGCGACGCCGCCCTCGCAGTGTCCTTGACCTCCTGCGCCGCCCGCCGGCGCACCCCCTCGGGGTCTCCGTCACCCCAGATCCGCGCCGGGAGGATCCGCCGGTGACGCTCGTCGATCGGGTGGTCGCAGACCGCTTGGCCGACCAGGTGGGCGGAGATCGCCCACACCGACAGTCCGTGACGAGCGAGCTGGGCGCGCTTGTCGCCGACATACGAAGGCTCCGCCAGGGCCCGGTCGACCTCGAAGTGATCCCCCCAACAGGCGATCTCCAAGCCGTCGTAACCCCAGCTGGCCGCCAGCCGGCACACCTCCTCGAAGGGCAGGTCGGCCCACTGGCCGGTGAACAAGGTGACCGGACGGGTCATCGGCTCTCCTCGCTGGTGCTCAACGGCCCACCGGCCGGTACGTTACCCCACAAGAGGTCCACGCCGCTCCCCGGGCGGCGCTGCGCTCGACCGCGTCGAGGACCCGCTGGACGACCAAGCCGTCCGCGAAAGAAGGGGCCGGGGCCACCCCGGAACAGACAGCGTCGATGAAGTCCCGGGCCTGGTTGACAAAAGTGTGGTCATAGCCCAGACCGTGCCCGGGCGGCCACCAACCCTCCAGGTAGGGGTGGTCGGCCTCGGTGACCAGCACCCGGTTGAAACCGCCAGCCCCGTTACCCTCCCCCCCGGCTCCGCTCACCCACAACTCGTTCATCGCCTCGAAATCGAACGCCACCGACCCCTCCGACCCGTTCAGCTCGAAACGCAACGCGTTCTTGCGTCCCGGAGCCATCCTCGTCGCCTCCAAGGTCACCAGACCTCCACCGTCGAGGCGTGCGATAGCCACCACCGCGTCGTCGACATCGACCCGGCCCCGCTCGGCGCCGCCCCGCCCGGTGAGACCCTCGGCGGGCCCGCCCGGGTCGGGAAGCGGGCGCTCAGCAACGAAAGTCTCGGACAGGGCGCACACCCCGACCAGCTCCTCGCCGGTCACGAAGCGCACGAGGTCGACCACGTGCGCGCCGAGGTCGCCGAGCGCGCCCGAGCCCGCCCGGTCCCGCCGGAGCCGCCAGGTGAGCGGGAAATCCGGGTCGACCAGCCAGTCCTGCAAGTAGCAGGCACGCACATGGCGGACCCGGCCGAGACGACCAGCGGCGACCATATCCCTCGCCAGAGCGAC
>JAKABK010000141.1 GCA_021796905.1 Actinomycetes bacterium | reverse complement strand
ACGAGGACGAGCTCTAGTAGTACCTCCGGGTCTACGTGGGCCGGATCAGGCGCAAGCTCGAATCGAGCCCGGTCCGTAGCGGCAGCGCTTCTTCATCACCGAGCCCGGTATGGGCTAGCGCTTCAGGTCCCCGACAGCCCTCGCCGGCCATCGGGCGACCCGGGGAGGGCTGAGCGGAGCGCTGCGCAGCCACCGGTCGTCACTCGTCGCTCATGGGTGGAACGGGAAGAGGAGCGGGCCGAGGAGCAGCGTCACCGCCCCGCTCGCGGCGGTGACGACGAGTCCGAGGCGGATGAAGTCGCGGTAGCGGTAGTGACCGGGCCCGGTGGTCATGAGGTAGACCTTGTTGGCCAGCGGGGTGAGGGGGGAGGCCGAGACCGCGACCATCACTGCGACGAGCAGCGGGACCGGCGACAGGTGCTCGCTGCCGGCGACCGACAGGGCGAGCGGCGAGAGGACCAGTGCGGTCGCGGCGTTGCTGAGGACCTGGGTTAGCAGGGCGGCCAGGACGAAGAAGACCCCCATGATCACCTCGGGCCCGGCGGGCCCGGCGCTCGAGGCTACGAAGCGGCCGACGTGACCGATGACGCCGCTGCTGGACAGCACGTCTCCTAGTGGTATGAAGCCGCCGAGGAGGAACACGAGCCGCCAGTCGATGGCCCGGTAGGCGTCGTCGAGCGGGAGGCAACCCGTCACGACCAGCGCCACTGCTCCGGTGGCGAGCGCGACGGTTAGCGGCAGGAGGCTGAGCGCCACGAGCACGAGCGCTGCAGCCACTATGACGGAGGACACGATGGTCCGCCAGGTGACCGGGCGGAGATGGTGCTCCAAGTGGGCCAGGACGAGCAGCTCCCTGCGCTCGACGTGGATGCCCCTCTCCGTGGCGGTGACGAGGATGACATCCCCCTCACGGAGCCTGACGTCCCTCAGTGGCGCCAGGCCCATGCCCCGGCGCCAGGCCAGTGCCACGGGCTGCATGCCGAAGCGCCGCTCGAGGGCAGCCTCGCCGAGCCGGTGGCCCGCGAGCGGCGAGCCCGGCGGCACCAGGACCTCCACCACGTCGAGCTCGTGACCGTTGGCCTCGGGCGCCGGCTCGGCAGGCCCCGCGTCCTGGTCGGTGACGAGGAGCCCGGAGTCGAGCAGCTCGCCCGCGCGAGCGCGGACAAGCAGGGAGGCGCCACTGCGGACGCGGGCGGCGTGGCCCGGCTGGTCCACGCTGCCATCCGGTTGGGCTATGCCGAGCAGCCGGACCTCCCGCTCGCCGTGGCCGCTCACCAGCTCTTCCATCTCCGCCCTCCCCGGCCGTCGGTCGTCGGTCGTGAGCGCAGCGGCATCGAGCTCGGCCACGCAGTCGAGGTCCAGGAGCTGCGCGCCCGCTCCGTCGCCGTCGTCGCCGTCCGCGCCCCCGTGTGGCAGGAGCCATCGGCCGGTCACGAGCACGGCACCGATCCCGGCCATGACCACCACGATGCCGAGCGGTGTGATGGCGAAGAGCGCGAGCGGAGCCCGGTGGGCGGCTCCCAGGTCGCCGTTTGCGATGATGTTGCCGGCCGACCCGACCATGCTGAGCAGGCCACCCAAGGCGATCGAGATGGCCAGCGGCATCAGTATCTCCGGGGCCGAGAGCCGGAGCCGGCGCCGCATGGACATCACGGTCGGTAGCATTATGCCCATGAGCCCGACGTCGGAGACGAAGGCCGAGGGCAGTGCCGCTGTCGCGAGCATGACCGGCCGATAGGCCTGCGGCCAACGCCGGGCCACCCGCAGGAGCCCACGGGACAGCACGTCGATCGCCCCCGTGTGCCGGAGGCCACCGCCCAGGACCAGCATCGCGGCGATCACGACCGTCGGCGTTGAGCTGAAGCCCACGAACAGCGCCGAGGGCCCGACGACGCCGGTGACGCCGAGGATGGCGAGCACGATCACCGCCACCACGTCGAAGCGCACCCGGTTGGAGGCGAGCAACCCGATGGCGAGCGCCAAGGTGGCGACGCTCACCACGGCCGGGCTCATCCCTTCAGCCTTCCCGGAGCCCCCTGGCGCCAACCTCGAGCCGCTCGCGACCCACGATCGGCCTCACGCCCACCCGAGCGGGCCCTCCCCCGGGTCGTCGACGACCCGGTCACACCTCGGGCACCACCACCGGGCCCCGAGGGCGCCGGCCATTCTGAGCGCCAGGTTGCGTAGGCAGCGCTGGCACCCTCGGTCGAGCGCCGTGACTCCTCGATCACCTCGGTGTGCTCGGCCCGGACGCGCCCCAGCTCGGCCATGAGCCCGTAGCGGCGCGCCGTACGGTCAGCCTCCTGCCAGAGCCGGTCCACAACACTGTCCGCGTCCGTGCCCGCGTGTTGGTAGGTGGACGCGAGCGCCCGCTCGTCGGGGTAGGCATCCCCTTCCCGGGTGACTGCCTCGTGTTCGAGCCGCGGGCGGCGTTCCCGACACGTCGAGCACCACCCGAGTCGACCGCCCCGACGAGCAGCACCCACAACCCGGGGCAGGCCGCGAAGCACGCGGCGACGCCGAGTGCGATCGGCACCCCACCAGGCTACGCGCCCTCCCGGGCCAGCCCCCGGGCACCGGCCCCCGGCGCCGGAGAACCGGGTGCCAGAGACCCGGGCGCCTGGCCCCGGGCGCCGGGCGGCGGCGTGCGCGTAGCCTCCCGCCCATGAGCCAGCGCATCGAGGACTACGCCATCGTCGGCGACACCCACACCGCCGCGTTGGTCGGTCGGGACGGCTCGGTCGACTGGCTTTGCCTTCCCCGCTTCGACTCGCCGAGCTGCTTCGCCCGGCTGCTCGGCACCGAGGACCACGGCCGCTGGCTGCTCGCCCCCGCAGGTGAGGTGACCGCCAGCTCCTGGCGTTACCGGGGGGCGAGCACCGTCTTGGAGACCGAGTGGACCACGCCGCAGGGCAAGGTCCGGGTCACCGACTTCATGCCGCCACGTCACGTCCACCCCCGCCTGGTCCGGCTGGTCGAGGGACTCGAGGGCGACGTGGAGATGACCACCGAACTGGTCGTGCGTTTCTCCTACGGGGACGCGGTCCCCTGGGTGAGCCAGACCGGCCGGGGGTTGTCCGCGGTGGCCGGGCCCGACGCCTTGTGCCTGGATACGGTGGTGTCGCTCCGGGGCCAGGACCATCGCAGCGTCGCCAGTTTCCGGGTGGCTGCGGGGGAGGAGGTCTCGTTCTGTCTCGGCTGGCACGCCTCCCACGAGCGGGCGCCGTCCCCGGTCGACACCGCCGCGGCGCTCGACGCCACCGTGTCGTACTGGGAGGAGTGGTCCGGCAAGATCCGTCCGGTCTCCGGCGAGTGGCAGGACCAGGTGCTGCGCTCGCTGATCACCTTGAAGACGCTCACCTACGCCCCGACCGGCGGGATCGTCGCGGCCGCGACCACCTCGCTGCCCGAGGACCTCGGCGGGGTGCGCAACTGGGACTACCGCTACTGCTGGGTGCGCGACGCGACCCTCACCCTCGACGCCCTGGTCGGGGCGGGGTGCCGGGAGGAGGCGGAGGAGTGGATGGCCTGGTTGGCGCGCGCCGCCGCCGGGGCGCCCGAGGACCTGCAGATCATGTACGGCCCGGCGGGGGAGCGCCGGCTCACCGAGTTCGAGGTGGACTGCCTGCCCGGCTACGAGGGCTCCAGGCCGGTGCGGGTCGGCAACGCCGCCTCGGAGCAGTTCCAGCTCGACGTGTACGGCGAGCTGATGGACGCCACCGACCGGGCCCGGCGCCACGGGATCGCCGAGCCGCCCGTCGCCTGGGACCTGCAGCGGGCGTTGATGGACTTCGTCACCGGGCACTGGCGGGACCCCGACGACGGGATCTGGGAGGTGCGCGGACCGCGCCGGCACTTCACCCACTCCAAGGTGATGGCCTGGGTGGCGTTCGACCGGGCGGTGCGCGCCGTCGAGCGTTACGGCAAGCAGGGCCCGGTGGAGGACTGGCGCAAGGCCCGCGACGAGGTCCACGCCGAGGTGCTGGAGAACGGCTGGCACGAAGGGAAGCGCGCGTTCACCCAGTACTACGGCGGCGAGACCCTCGACGCCAGCATCCTCATGCTCCCGATCGTCGGCTTCCTGCCCCCCGACGACCCCCGGGTGGTCTCGACGGTGGAGGCGGTGGAGCGCGAGCTGCTGGTCGACGGGTTCGTGCGCCGCTACCAGAGCGACGCCGGCGTCGACGGGCTACCCGGTAGTGAGGGGGCCTTTCTCCCCTGCAGCTTCTGGCTGGCCGACTGCCTGGCCCTGATCGGCCGGCTCGACGACGCCCGGGAGCTGTTCGGCCACCTGGTCGGCCTGGCCAACGACCTCGGCCTGCTCTCCGAGGAGTACGACCCGAGAGTCGGCCGCCTGGTCGGCAACTTCCCCCAGGCGTTCACCCACGTCGGGCTGGTCAACACCGCCCGCAACCTCGCCGAGGTTGCTTCGCAGGGCGAAGTGAAGCGATGATCGTGGTGTGGAGTGACGGTCCGGTCGGCGCCAGCGGGGCGCCCTGTCCAGGAGGTTTCGATGTACGACGCAGTTCTCGCTGAGACGGTCAACCTGGTCGGTCACGGAGGTGACGTGATCGAGGCCTACGCCGCCCGCCCGCTCCAGCCGGGTCCGCTCGGTGGGGTGGTGGTCATCCACCACATGCCCGGCTACGACTGGGCGACCAAGGAGATCACCCGGCGTTTCGCCGCCGGCGGCTACAACGCGATCTGCCCGAACCTGCACTACCGGGAGGCGCCCGGCGCGAGCCCCGACGACGCCGCGGCGGCGAGCCGGGCGGCTGGCGGGGTGCCCGACGAGCGTTTCGTCGGTGACGCCGAAGCGGCGATGCTCTGGTTGCGCCGCCTGCCGAGCTCCAACGGCAAGGTCGGCAGCATCGGCTACTGCTCGGGGGGTCGTCAGAGCTTCCTCGCCGCCTGCCGCCTGCCGCTCGACGCTGCCGTCGTCTGCTACGGGGCGTTCGTCGTCGGCACCCCGCCGGAGGGTATGGGGATCAAGATGAGCCCGATCATCGACCAGGCGGACGGGATCTCCTGCCCGGTGCTCGGGCTCTTCGGCGCCGAGGACACCCACCCGTCACCCGAGGACGTCGCCGAGATCGACCGGCGCCTCACCGAGCTGGGCAAGCAGCACGACTTCCACACCTTCGAGGGCGCCGGCCACGCGTTCTTCGCGGTGGACCGCCCCGCCTACCGGGTGGAGGCCGCCAACCGGGGCTGGGAGCTGATCTGGGACTTCTACGGCCGGGCGCTGAGGGGCTGACGGGATGTGCACCTACACCACCGAGAAGTTCGTGGTGAGCGGCGCCGGTAAGGGCCCGTCGGGACCGGGGGCACCGGGACCCGCCGGCAGCCCGGGATCGGGGGGACCGCCGGCGGGCTGGGTGCCGCTCAGCGAGGCGATGGTCTACTTCGACCACCCGGTCAGCGCCCCGAGCACCCACGCCCTGAACATCGACTTCCTGGTCCCGGCGGCCGGTCCGGCCGCCCGCCTGGCCGTCGAGCTCGACGCCGGTTCGGCCAAGGCGCTGGCCGACGCGATCCTCTCGACCCTGGAGGCGGCGGCGCCGATCGCCCCCGAGGCCGCCGCCGCCCTCGCCGGCTAGGCACTCGGACCGACCGCCGACCCCACAATCGGTCTGCGATCAGCCACTCTTGGTGGCGTGAAGCTGGCTGGAGCGGTCCGCGCCGCGCCCCGGGGCGCCAGGACGACCCTCGCCGCGATCACGGTCACGGCAGTGCTCCTCGCGTCGCCGACGCTGCCGGCGCCCGGACGGTCGCCGGGGTCGGGGTTGTCGGCGTCGTCACAGTCGCCGGCGTCGTCACAGTCGCCGGCACCGG
>JAKABK010000140.1 GCA_021796905.1 Actinomycetes bacterium | reverse complement strand
TCCGTGAGGGCCGGGCTCCTGCGGACAGCTCGGGGCCCGGCGGCCCGGGGCCCAGCAGCCCGGGGCCCGGCGGTTCGCTCGCCGGCTCGGTCGAGCTCGCCGGTGTGCTCGCCGCGATCCAGGACAGCCCCCTGCCGGTGGTCGCGCGCATCGCCGGTCCCTGCCTCGGGGGCGGGCTCGGCCTGGCCGCTGCCTGCGACCTGTCGATCGCGGTCGAGGACGTCCGAGTCGGCTTCAGCGAGGTCCGCTTGGGGGTGGCGCCGGCGATCATCTCGGTCGTGTGCCTCCCGAAGCTCCGCCGGGGTGACGCCCTCGAGCTCATGCTCACCGGAGAGCGGGTCGCGGCACGCCGGGCGGCCGAAGTGGGCTTGATCACCCGGGCCGTCCCCGCCGGCGAGCTCGACGCCGCCGTGGCCGAGGTGGTCGCCCAGCTGGAGGCGGGGGCGCCGGGCGCGCTGGCCGCCACCAAGGCGATCGTCCTCGGTCGGCTCCCGTCGCAGCGCGACGCGGCGTTCGCGGTGATGGCCGAGCTGTCGGGCAGGTTGTTCGCCGGCGAGGAGGCCGCCGAGGGGAGAGCAGCTTTCGCGGACAAGCGCCCGCCGGCCTGGGCTGGTCCGCCGGTGGGCCCGGGGAGCTGACCCCGAGGGGAACCCGACGGGGGCGTGGCGCGCCGGCCGCCTGGGCGCAGACCGGCCGACCCGGCGTTCCGATCACCGTCCGGGCTCGCCCCGGCGGGCCCGGGGCGCCCCGGGCCGGCGGTGCGGTCGTTGGCCGGGGTCCTTTCTCGATCTTCTCCTTCCGCAGCTCCCGGGCTCCGCGCGAAGCCCTACCTGCAGCGCGATCCTTGACCCGATCGGGACCCACTGTTACAAAGCGAAATACCGGCGCGGTGAGGACACGCCGGGGTGGAGCGAAGGGGTGGAGGGGTGGAGCGCAGGGGTGGGACGATCGGCAGGGCCCTGACCTTCCTCGAGCGAGTGTTCACAAGGCCTGGCCGGGATGCTGCGAGGCGGCGCCGGCTCGTCGTGGGGGCTCTGGGGGTTGCGATCCTCGTCGGCCTCGCCACTGTCGGTCTCCTGCTGCTGGCAGGACGAGCGCAGGCGACCCCGACGCTCGACGCGGACATCGTCGGAGCGGGGGTGTCGGTCAGCGGTACCACGACCGTGGACCCGGCCACGATGAGCTGCTCCCAGGCCGCCACGGCCCTGGAGGGCTACGCGACGAGCGCCACGACCGTTGCCCTGCCGATCGCCCCGATCGGCTTCGCCCAGCTCGACGCCACCGACCTCACCCTGGCGACCGCCCCGACCGGCAGCTCGACGGGCAGTTGCACGACGCTGACCTTGCAGGGCAGCGCGAGCCTCTTCGGCAGCTCCGCCGAGCTCCTCGTCGTCGGCGACTGGAGCACTACCACGCCGACGTTCTCCGTCGTGCTCGAGCGACAGGGCGTCGAGCTGTCGAGCCTGGTCGATGCCAGCACGCCGGGACCCGACCTGGCTCTCTCCCAGGCGCTGCTCGCGGTCACCTCGTCGAGCTCTGGCACCACGCTCGACCCGTCATCCCTGCCCAGCTCTTCGGAGGCGTTCCTCGGCAGTGACCTCACGATCGCCGGCTCCGGGGTCACCTTCCGCGGCCAGCTCGCCGCGACGGGAGCTGTCGCCGCCGGCCTCGGCACGCTCGGGATCGCCCCCGGCAGTGTCACCCTCCAGGGCTCGCTCAGCGCGTCGGCGAGCTTCTCGACCGCCTCGGTCACCGCCGGCCTCGATCTCAGCGCCTCGGTCACCCCCGACATCACCACCCCGAGCTGGCTCGGCCTGCCGGGCCCGTTCACCTTCACGGTCAAGGGTGGCGGGGGCACCTGGACGGCCGGCGTGACCGGCGCCGCCACGGTGCAGCTGCCCCAGTCCGGCCCCGCCACGGTCGATGCGGACTTCTCGATCACCGCCACCTCTGCGGGGACGACCGTCGCCATGGACGCGTCGCTCGGCACGGTGACGCACCCCTTCGGCCAGAGCTGGCTCACCCTCGACCAGGCCAGCGTGAGCTGGTCGGTCGGGGTGGCGACCACCGCGAGCCTCCGGGCCACGGCGACGCTCGACGCCACGACCTTCACCGCCTCGGCCACCGTGGGACGCACGACCGGCCTGTCGCTGCAGCTGACGACCACCGCCACCCTCGACGCCGGTGCCCTGGCGAGCGACCTCGGGCTGTCGCTCCCCTCCGGCACCCCCACGCTCAGCCTCTCGGGGCTCGACGTCGCTGTCGAGGTACCCGGGTCGGGCTCGGTCACCGTGGCCGCGACCGGCACCGCCAGCCTCACGATCGGCTCGACGTCCTACAACGCCGACGTGCTCGTCCGAGCCCAGCTCGGCTCGTCCGGCTCGCTGCTCGTCGCCGCCCGACCGACCAGCCAGCTCACCTTGAGCCAGCTGCTCGGCAAGGCCGTCACGCCTGACTTCACCCTGCCGACAGTCGCGGTCGTGGTCTCCACGAGCAAGCTCGACTTGCCCTCCGACCAGCTCGACGGGCCGACCCTCTCCTACTTCCAGCCGATCCTGTGCTCCTCGAGCGACCCGCACTGCTCGTTCACCCTCGAGGTGGCGCAGGGGGTCGGGATCTCGGCGAGCACGAACCTTCCCAGCTCCCTGCAGACGATGGTCTGCGACCTGGTCAGCTCCGCCACCGGCTGTTCGACCGTGCTCAGCGGCCCGGTGGTGATCGACGGCCAGGTCCCGCTCTTCGGCGGTACCACGACCAGCCTCACCGTTGCGCTCCCGGCGATCGACGTCGCCTCCGGGCCGCTGCGCCAGGTGTCGTTGCACATCTCGCTCTCGGAGTCCAACGGGGCCTTCTCCCTCGCCGCCGGTGGCGACCTCGAACTGTTCGCCCCGGGTTCCGCCACCGGGAGCAGCTGCCCAAAGAGCCTCGCGCCTTCGCTGCCCTCCGGTGACGTCTGCCTCGACCTGTCGGTGAGCGGGTCGATCACGGTCTCGACCAGCGGGGCCTCGGTCAAGCTCACCGGCCAGCTCGCCACGGGCAGCGGCGTTACCGGCTGGACCCTGCCCTCTCCCGCGTCCTGGCTCACCATCAACGACCTCGCCGTCCAGATCAGCGTCAGCACCGCGAACGGCGGCTCGCTCGGCCTCGGCGCCCACGGCGCCCTCCAGATCGGATCGTCGGACCTCGGGCTGTCCGTGGACCTGGCGGTGACGAGCGAGCCGCCTTTCGTGAACCTGCTGGGCTTCGAGGCCGCCAGTCATTCGGGCATGTCACTGCAGGACCTCGTCGACCTCTACAACGAGATCAGCGGCCAGGACGCCTCGACCAGCTCACTGCCCCCGGTCGCGGTCCAGAACCTCTATTTCTCCTACTCGTCGGTGGCGACCACGAGCCTGTGCCTGTCGCCCGGCCTGTACCTCTCGGGGGACCTGGTCCTCACCAACAGCGGCCCGACGTCGATATCAGGGAGCCCGCCGAGCAGCCAGGTCTCCGACTGCAGCCCACCGCAGCGGAGCAGTGCCTGCTCGAGCGCCTCTTCGTCGTGCCTCGCGAGCGTCTTCCTGTCGGTCAACTCGAGCGGGATCGAAGGTGAAGGCTACGTCACCGGGTGGTCCGCGGGACCGCTCAGCTTCGACCCGACGAACCTCGACTTCACTCTCGACTCATCAGAGGTCCAGATCGACATCTCCGGGGGAGCGGCCCTGCTCGATCCCACCCAGTACGCCACGGAGGGAGCCAACGCCTCGGTCTGGGGGTCGGGGAACCTCACCCTCGACGTCGGCACCCAGAAGCTGTACCTCAACGGCTCGATGGACGTGGGTGGACTGAGCGGCACAGTCGACGCCACCGGCACGCTCGACCTGAGCAACCCCGGGTTCGACCTGACCGACTGGTTCGACACCGTCCAGCACGCATTCCAGACAGCCGGGACCAAGATCACCGGCGCGATGGACACCGTCAGCACGACCGCCACCGGCTGGTACAGCACCTACGTCGCCACCGGCGCCAACCAGGTAGCCGGCGACGTCCAGTCCGCCTTCACCGAGCTCGGCAACGAACCGAGCAGCTGGCAGGCCGTCTTCGCCAAGTACCAAGCGGTCAGCAGCCAGATCGACAAGGTCAACTCCGGTCTGGACAAAGCCGGGCTCAGCTGGCTGGACATCCCGACGACCACCGTCTTCCAGGACGCCCTGGACGGCCTCAGCTTCGCCGGATGGAGGCCCTGCGGGATCTTCGGCTGCGTGACGATCGTGCCGGGCTTCACCGTGCCGGGCCTTTGCAGCTACGACCCGACCGTCCACGACACCCCTATCTGCGAGCAGCCGTTCTCCGACATCGTCGCCTCGACCCGGGCCCAGTTCGCCGACCCGTCGGTCCGCAGCCACCTGGCGAGCGTCGGCCTGAGCGACCCACCCGGCGCGACCCCCGGCTCGCTGGTCCGGACCGTCCACACCCTCGACCCGCCGGGCCCGAGCTCGATCACCTGCGCCATGACCACCGCCGACTACGCCCCCGGCGCGGCGGTGCCCGAGAGCCCGACGACCATCCAGGTGAGCTCGCTCGGCCACGACGTCACCTTCAGCGGTCCGGCCCCGACCTCGCTCGCCTCGACCCTCGACGGGCCCGGCCACGACCTCAGCCAGAGCACCCTCGACGGCCTGGCGAGCGGGACCAGTACCGGCACCTGCACCAGCCCGCCGGCACCCAGCCCGTCGGTCTCGGTCTCCCTCGACCGGACCTGGGTGTACGAGGGGGGCACGGTGACCGCCACCGGCTACCTGGACAACAGCTCCGCCACGAGCGTCGAGATCACCTGGGGGGACGGCACCACCTCGAACGCCACCGTGACCGACGGCGCCTACAGCGCCTCCCACACCTACACCGACGAGTCGGCGGGCGGTGCCCACAGCCCGTTCACGGTCACGGTCACCGCCACCGGCGTGGCGTCGGATGCCACAGCGCAGGTGAGCGTGCTCGACGCGCCCCTCTCGCTGTCGTCGCTGTCGGTCAGCCCGGAGAAGGTCGACCTCATGACCCCGGTCACCGTGACCGGGACCCTCGCCGCTCCCGAGCCCGGCGAGACCGAGACGGCGACGGTCACCTGGGGGGACGCCACCGCCCCGACGGTCGTCCCGGTCGGCTCCGACGGCAGCTTCAGTGCAACGCACGCCTACGAGGTCCTCAGCCCCTCCGGCGCCCCGTCCCGGAGCGAACCGATCTCCGTGACGGTCGCCGAGCCCGACGCTACGAGCACCGCAGGATCGGCCACAGTGACGGTCGACGACGTGGCGCCGACGGGCACCACGCTCACCCCGACCGCCGGGGCCACCGTTTCGGGCGGAACGGTGTTCACCCACTCCGGCACCGACGTCACCTGGAGCTCTGGCGCCCTCGACATCACCCCCGAAGCGACGCTGTTGTTCAGGACCGCCTGGGACGACGGGACCGCCCCCACCGAGCTGACCGCGAGCACCCCGAGCGGACCGGTGGCCCAGCCGACCGGGTGGTACCCCTACACGGCGGCGAGCTCCGGGTTCGCCCACACCTTCCCCGCCGCCTGCCTCGACCTGGTCACCACGACGGTCACCGACGCCGACACCCTGTCCGCACCGACCCTCACCACCCCGGTCGTCGTGACCGCACCGCTCGGGGCGACCGCGATGGGCTCCAACTACTGGCTCGGGCAGCTCCGCGTCGCCCTCTGGGTCGCCGCCCACCCCGGCTCACCCGCCGACGTCGGCCGCGGCGATCACCTGCAGCTCTCGACCGCACAGCTCACCTGCTACCTGCGCATCGCCCAGTACCTCAGCCCGGCCCTCGGCCGTGCCCTCGGTACTGCCTCTTCGCAGCAGGCTGCCCCTTCGCAAC
>JAKABK010000139.1 GCA_021796905.1 Actinomycetes bacterium | reverse complement strand
CCGGGACCTCAGCTGCTCGGCCGCCGAAGCGGCCTCCGCCGCCGCAGCCGCCGCCGCCGAGCGGGCCTCGTCCAGCGCGGCACCGGTCGCCCCGACCCCGCCGGCGCCGGCCCTCCAGATCCCCCCGGCGAAACGGTCCCCTTCGAGGGTCACGACCACCAGGTCGGGATGCGAGCCGGCCGCCTCCAGCGCCGCCTCCCATCCGGCGACGGCCACCGCCCGGTCGAGGAGCGCGTCGAGCAGCCCGTCGACCGCCGGCTGCCGGGAGTGCACCTTGGACCGGACCGCCGAGCAGCCGGCAGGGCGCACTTTCCCGGTACCGATCCCAGCGGCGGCCGGGTCGTCCCCGACGGCGGCGCCCAGGCCGACCGGGCCACCACGGGAGGGCTCCCCGCCGGCGGCGCCCGGGGGCGCCCCGGTGACGGGGAGCGGGGCGACCGCCCCACCTGCACCACCTTGGCGCAACCGGGCGAGAGCGGTCCCCGCCGAGGAGATCCCGTCGACGACGACCGCTGCGAGCGCCTCGCCGGCGGCTGCCTCGAAGGCTGCCTGCCACCCCGGGTCGACCTCGACCAGGTCGAGGAGCGTGCCGACCACACCAGGAACGCCGGCGAGGCGCTCCGCACCCGCACGAGCCCGGGCCTCGTCGAGAGCCTGGCCCAGAGCCTCGGCACGCGCCTGCCAGCGGTGCGCTTGCTCGTCCGCCGCCCGACGCCGTTCCTCCGCCACCGTCAACGCCGCCTCGGCCGCTTCGAGCTCGCCAGCCGCTGCCGTGGCGGCCGCCCGGAGCGAGGGCAGCTCGGTTCCGACCGCGGCCTCCTCGGCGGAGATCGCGGCCAGCTCCGCCTCCAGGCGGTCAACCCGCCGGCCGACATCGGCCAACCGGCTCTCGAGGCGGTTGCGCTCGCCCCGGGCCCGGTCGGCGGCGGCCCGTCGGGCGCTCAGCTCCCCGCGCACCTCCGCCGCCGGGTCCCCGGCGATCGGGGCGTCAGGGCCCCACTGCGCCTCGACCGCGGCCGCCTCCGTCTCGACCTCGGCCTCGGCTGCGAGCAGCTCGGCCTCCTCGGGGACGAGACCGGCGACCGACGCGTCGACCTGGTGGAGCTGCTCGACCAGGGCTGCGGCCTCGGCCTCGAGGCTGGCGACGACCCCTGCGTCGACGCTCGCCGCCAGCTCCCGCTCCAGGTTCCGGCGTCGCTGCTCGAGGAGGGCCACCGCCCCCCGGGCGCGGGCCGCCAGGCGTTCGGCGCGCGACACCGCCTCCGCGAGATCGGCGTCACCACCACGTTGACGGACCGCGGTCAGCTCGGCTTCGCCGGCGAGGACCTCGGCGTCGAGGCGGGCCAGAGCGTCGCGTACCTCCTTCTCGCTCTCCGCCAGACCCTGACGCCTCCCGGCGGCCCCGGCGATGCGGGCCTCGATGGCGGCCAGCTCCCGACCGGCGAGGAAGCGACGTAGGGCGGTCAGCTCCTCTACGAGATCGGAGTGCCGGCGGGCGGCCTCCGCCTGCTTCTCCAGCGGGCGGAGCTGGCGGCGCACCTCACGGAGCAGGTCGTGGAGGCGCTGGAGGCTCGCCTCGGTCGACTCGAGGCGGCGCTCCGAGCGCTCCTTGCGCCGACGGTACTTGAGCACCCCGGCGGCCTCCTCGATCACGAGGCGTCGGTCCTCGGGCCGGGAAGCGAGGACCGCGTCGAGGTTGCCCTGGGAGACGATCACGTGCTGCTGGCGACCGACGCCGGTGTCGGAGAGCAGCTCCTGGACATCGAGGAGCCGGCAGGGGACCTGGTTGATCGCGTACTCCGAGTCCCCGGTACGGAACAAGGTCCGGGTGATCGTCACCTCCGAGAACCCGATCGGCAGCAGACCGGCGCTGTTGTCGATGGTGAGCGACACCTCCGCCCGCCCGAGCGCCGCCCGCTTGGGGGTACCGGCGAAGATGACGTCCTCCATCTTCGCCGAGCGCACCGTGCGGGGACCCTGGGCGCCGAGAACCCAGGCGACCGCGTCGACCACGTTCGACTTCCCGCTGCCGTTCGGACCGACCACGACCGTCACCCCCGGCTCGAAGTCGAGGGTGGTCGTGTCGGCGAAGGACTTGAAGCCCTTGAGGGTCAACGACTTCAGGAACACGGCCCCCTCAACCTAGTGCCTGCCTCCTCCGGCCTACGCGGATCCCCACCGGTGAAGGATCCCGCCCTGCCCGGGCCTGTCCGCGATCGGGACCGGGGCGAGCGGCTTCCTGCCCAAAGGGCTCCCCTGGGAGCAGCTCGAACAGGCCGTGATCGACGTTCACCGTGGGGGGACCGCCCTACCCCCCCACCTCGCCCGACGAGCACTCGACCTGTCCCTCTCCTGGCACCCCGGTCTCGGCTCGCTCAGCGAACGGGAGCTCGAAGTACTGGGGTTCGTCGGGACCGGGAGGTCACCCAAACAGATCGCCTCCGCCCTCCAGATCTCCGAAGGCACGGTCGAAGTGCACCTCGAGCACCTGCGCTCCAAGCTCGACGCCACCAACCAGGTGCAACTCGCGATCATCGCCGTACGGGCGGGCCTCAGCGCTGACAGCGGGGGCAGCTGAAGGTGCTCCGACCGTACTCGCGAACCCGCCGGATCGGCTCGCCGCAACGACCGCAGGCCAGTCCCTCACGGCCGTAGGCCTGGTGGTGCAGCTGGTGGCCCCCGACCGCCCCGGAGAGGTCCCGGTACTGCCGGTCGGCGATCGACGACCCCCGGTGCTCGATCGCCGCGAGCAGGACCGAGCGCAACGCCACGCGGAGCCGGCGCAGCTCTCCAGGCGACAGCCCACCGGCCGGACGGTCCGGGGCGATACGCGACGCCCAGAGGATCTCGTCGGCGTAGATGTTGCCGATCCCGGCCACGACCCGCTGGTCCAGCAGGACCGGCTTGATCCGCCGGCGGTGCCCCTCGAGGCGTCGAGCGAGGGACGCAGGCCCACCGATCCCGTCGAGGGCGTCTGGACCGAGATGGGCGAGCTCGACAGGCAAGCGGGACGCTCCCGGACCCGAATGTGCGACGAAGACCTCCCCGAAGGTCCGCGGGTCGACGAAGCACAGCTCGCTGCCGTTGTCGAGCCGCCAGCGCACGTGGGTGTGGGGGATCTCGGCGGCGGAGGGGTCGACCAGGCGGAGCTGGCCGCTCATCCCGAGGTGCACCACCAGGACCTCCGGCCGGTCCAACCGCACCAGCAGGTACTTACCGTGGCGATCGACCCCGCGTACGGTGGCCCCGAGGGTCGCCTCGACGAGCGGCCCGGGACCGCCGAGCCTCCTCAGGCTCCGCTGGCCGGTCGCGACGACACCGACCAGCCGCCGGCCGGTGAGACTGGGGCGCAAATCGGACCGGACGGTCTCGACCTCCGGGAGCTCGGGCACCGTCTCCGGCGGGTACCGGCTAGACCTCGGCCGGCTCTTGGTCGGTGCCGGCCCCGAGCAGGGACTCCCAAGCGACCCGAGCGGCGGCCTGCTCGGCCTGCTTCTTGCTGCGGCCCCGGCCGCGCCCACGTCGACGCCCGCCGATCGAGACCACCGCATCGAAGTGCTTGGCGTGGTCCGGTCCGTGGTCCTCGACCCGGTACTCGGGGAGCTGCTCGAAGCGACGGGAGCACAGCTCTTGCAGCCTGGTCTTGTAGTCCTCGCCGCCGGGACCGGCGGCGGCCCCCTCGATCCGATCGCCGAGCAGTCGGAGGACCAGGTCGTCGGCGACGTCTCGCCCGCGGTCGAGGTACACCGCGCCGATCACCGCCTCCATGGCGTCGGCGAGGATCGACTGCTTGCTCCGACCCCCGGTGGCGTCCTCCCCCTTGCCGAGCAGCAGAGCGTCCCCGAGCCCGACCGAGGCGGCCACCTCGGCGAGCGCCACCGAGCTTACGAGTGACGCCCGAACCTTGGCCAGCTCCCCCTCGGGCAGCGAGGGGTAGGCCCGGAACACGTGGTCGGTGACCGCCAACCCGAGGACTGCGTCCCCGAGGAACTCGAGGCGCTCGTTGCTCACCCACCCCGGGTTCTCGGCACACCAGCTCCGGTGCGCGAGGCAAGCGACGAGCAGTGCCTCGTCGCGGACCTCCCAGCCGACCCGACGGGCGAGCTCGCGCATCGCTGGGAGCCTCGGCGGGGGCGCGGCCCCGGGACGCCCGCCGGGGATCGAGCCGTCAACGCTCCGGCGGTCACCGGAGCGGTCCCCAGCCGGGGGGCAGGTCTCGGTCGTCAGTCGGCTCCGAGCTTGGCGACGACGTAGTCGACTGCGTCCCGTACCGTCTTCAGGTCCTCGAGATCCTCGTCGTCGATGTGGAAGCCGACGCTGCGTTCCCCGAGCTCCTCCTCGAGCGCCTCCACCAGCTCGATCAGCGCCAAGGAGTCCGCACCGAGGTCGTCGAAGCTCGACGCCTCGCTGATCTGCGACGGCTCGACTTCGAGGATCTCGGCGAGGGCGTTGCGGACGAGCTCGACGACGCCGGAGCGGTCTGGTTTGCTTCCTTCGACGTGGGTCTCTGCGGGCAACGGGATCTCCTCGGGGCCTTGCGAACTGTACCGGAGGGAGGCGGGGCTGGCCTGCCCCTGACCTTCAGGCTTCCACCGCCGAACCGGTGCTCGCAGCGAGGCGACCGACCAGGTCGGCGTCGATCGCGTCACGAGCCACCCGGATGGCATTGACGATGGCTCGAGCCGACGACGAGCCGTGGCTGATCACGCAGACCCCCTTCACCCCGAGCAGCATCGCTCCCCCGTAGGTGTCGGCATCCAGCTCGGTGACCAGGGGGAGCAGTGCGGGCAGGAGCACCTCCCCGGCCGCCTTGGTCGCCTCGTCGGAGTCGAGCGCGCCGAGCACCGCGCGCATCGCGAAGCGCATCGACCCCTCGATGGTCTTCAACACGACGTTGCCGGTGAAACCGTCGGTGACCACCACGTCGACAGCGTCGCTCATCACGTCGCGGCCCTCCACGTTCCCGACGAAGCACACCTCCGGCCCTGCCGCTCCAGCGGCGAGCAGTTGGTGGGTCTCCTTGACCAACGACGTTCCCTTGCTCGGCTCCTCACCGATGGAGAGCAGCCCGACCCGCGGCTCGGGGATCCCGAAGCGCTGCCGGGCGAAGGCCGATCCCATCTGGGCGAACTGCACCAGCCAGGCGGGACTGCACTCGGCGTTCGCACCGGCATCCAGCACGACCGTGGGCGTCGACCCGGGCACCGGGATGGGGGTGGCGATCGCCGGGCGGTTGACCCCCTTGATCCGCCCCATGCGCAGGAGGGCCGAGACCATCGCCGCCCCGGTGTTGCCTGCGCTCACCATCGCCCCGGCGTGCCCGTCGCGCACCACCTCGGCAGCCCTCACCAGCGACGAGTCGCGTTTGGTGCGTACCGCCGCGGCCGGGTCGTCGTGCATCTCGATGACCTCGCTGGCGGCCAGCACCGCCAGCCCTCCGGCATCCCCGATCCGCTCCGGGTCGCCGACGAGCAGGACCTCCACGCCGAGCTCGGCGGCGGCCCGGCAAGCGCCGGCCACGATCTCGTCGGGGGCCCGGTCACCTCCCATGGCGTCGACCGCCACGGCTCGCGAGCGGTCGCTCAACGTGGTCTCAGCTGACGTCGAGAGCCTGACGGCCCTTGTACCAGCCGCAGGCTGGGCACACGACGTGGGGGACCTTGACCTGGTGGCAGCGGGGACAGACGCTGCGAGCCGGCGCATCGAGGGTCCAGTTGCTCGCCCGGCGGCTGCGGGTCTTCGCCTTCGATGTCTTCTTCTTCGGGACGGCCATGTCGAGAGCGGGCTTTCTCGTTGGGAAGGGGGTGCGCGGGAGGTGGCGCGGACCGGGCAACGTTAGTCGCTCTGCTCGGTTGACGACCAGCGGCCG
>JAKABK010000138.1 GCA_021796905.1 Actinomycetes bacterium | reverse complement strand
CCCGAACCCCGCCGGGCCGGCGGTGGATCGGGCGGCGGTGGGTCGGGCCGGCGGTGGGTCAGGTGTTGGCTCCGGGGCGGACCACGACCACCTCGAGGTGCCGGGGGCCGTGCACCCCCTCGACCCGGTCGAGCTCGATGTCGCTGGTGGCGCTCGGCCCGCTCACCCAGGTGAGCGGCCGGCCCGGGTCGCAGCGGGCGACGGCGTCGGGTACGCCGGCGACGATCTGGTCGGCGGTCACGACCACCACGTGCACGTCGGGCACCAAGCTGAGCGCCCGCCGGCCCTGACCGGGCCCGTGGTCCAAGACGACCGTGCCGGTCTCGGCGACCGCCAGCGCGCACCCGCTCAGCAGTGCGTCGAGCGAGTCGAGCTCGGCGGGGGTGAGGGTCGGGTCGTCCCCCACGACTTCGACGCCCGCCGGCACCCACGCCGGGTCGACGCCGGCGGGGACCACCACCCGGCGGGCGTCGTGGCGGCCGAGGGCGTCGGCGACCGCGCCGGGCACCCCGGCGGCGTCGGTCAGGGTCACCGTCGCCCGGTAGTCGCCGACCCGTTCGGCGAAGGCTTCTACGCTGCCCGCCCCGGCCGGACCGCGATAGCGCCGCTCGACGGCACCGATCGGGGGTCGGGATCCCGGGGGGACGGCGGCGGCGATCCGGGCGAGGATCGTCTCGCGGCTCAACGCCGGCCCTCCTCGTCCCACCAATCTAGGAACGAGCGCTCCGGGGGGCGGGGAAGGTCCCGGGTCGCGGTCCAGGCCGACAGCGGCGGGGGGAGGCGCCGGACCCGGCCGTGGCGCCGGCCGAGCAGCCGTCCGGTCCGCAGGCCGGCCAACGCGACGTCGAAACGCCGGCGGCGGCTCATCACCCAGGCCAGGGCGGCCATCCCGGCTCGTTCCGCGGCGGGCTCGGCCCCGGAGGCCACGACTCGCTCGCGCAGGTGCACCAGCATCGTGGGGATGTCGATCGCGACCGGGCAGACCTCGTAGCACGCGCCGCACAGCGTCGAGGCGAACGGCAGGGTCGGGTTGGCGGCCACCCCGGTCAGTTGCGGTGAGAGCACCGCGCCGATCGGCCCGGGGTAGACCGATCCGTAGGCGTGACCGCCGACACGCTCGTAGACCGGGCAGACGTTGAGGCACGCCGAGCAGCGGATGCAGCGCAGCGCGGCCCGACCGTCGGGGTCGGCGAGGGTGGCGGTCCGGCCGTTGTCGACCAGCACCAGGTGGAACGCCTGGCCCTCGGTCGATCCCGACCAGAACGAGGTGTAGGGGTTCATCCGCTCGGCGGTGGATGAACGTGGGAGCAGCTGCATGAGCACCTCGAGGTCCGCCCAGCGGGGAACCAGCTTCTCGATGCCCATCACGGTGATCAGCGTCTCGGGGAGGGTCAGGCACATCCGGCCGTTGCCCTCGCTCTCGACGACTGCCAGGGTGCCGGTCTCGGCCACCGCGAAGTTCGCTCCGCTGACCGCGACCCGGGCGGAGAGGAACCGGGCCCGCAGGTAGGCCCGGGCGGCCTCGGCGAGCGCCGCGGGATCCTCGGAGAGACCGGGGTCCACCCCGGGCATCGCGGAGAGGAAGATGTCGCGGATCTCCCGGCGGTTGCGGTGGATCGCCGGCACCAGGAAGTGGCTCGGCCAGTCGTCGCCGAGCTGGACGATCAGCTCCGCGAGGTCGGTCTCCACCGCTTCGATCCCGGCGGCGGCGAGCGCCTCGTTGAGCCCGATCTCCATGGTGGTCATCGACTTGACCTTCACCACCTCGCTGGCCCCGGTCGCCGTGACCAGCTCGACGACGATCCGGTCGGCCTCGGCGGCGTCGGCCGCCCAGTGCACCGTGCCGCCCCGGGCGGTGACCTGCTCCTCGAGGCGGACCAGGTAGGTGTCGAGGTGGGCGAGGACGTCGTCTTTGATCGCGGCGCCCGCCGCTCGCAGCTCGGCCCAGTCGGGGACCTCGGCGACCGCCGCGTCGCGCTTGGCGCGGATCCGGGTGGTGGCTGCGGTGAGGTTCGCTCGCAGCGCCCGGTCGGCGACGGCTTCCCGGGCGGAGGTGGGGAAAGGCCTCTCCGCGCGCAGGTGCCCCACACCGGGGGTCGAGACAGGGATGCGGGTCGCCCCGCCGTCGGCGGCGTTCACCGGCTGCTCGCGAGGATCTCGGCGAGGTGCACGGTACGCACCGGGGAGGACCTCCGGGTCAGGCCCCCGCCGATCTGCATCAGGCAGGATGAGTCACCCGCCGAGCACACCGCAGCGCCGCTGTCGAGGACGTGGCGGACCTTGTCGTCGAGCATCGCCGAGGACACCGCCGGGTTCTTGAGAGCGAAGGTCCCCCCGAACCCGCAGCACTGCTCGGCTCCGGGCAGCTCGACCAGCTCCAGGTCCTCCACCGCTTCGAGCAGCCGGCGGGGGCGGTCGCCGACCTGCAGCAGGCGCAGGGAGTGGCACGTCGGGTGCCAGGTCACCCGGTGCGGGTACCAGGCGCCGACTTCGGTGACCCCGAGCACGTCGACGAGCAGTTCCGACAGCTCGTGGGTGCGGGCGCCGAGGGCCTCCGCCTCGGCGGCGAGACCGGGCTCGCCTGCGGCCCGGGCGAGGGCGGCGTGGCCGTGGCGGACCGACGCGACGCAAGAAGCGGAGGGGGCGACGACGACCTCGGCGCCGGCGAAAGCGGTGACGTGGTGGCGGACCACCCCGAGCGCGCGCGGGCCGTAGCCGGTGTTGAGGTGCATCTGCCCGCAGCAGGTCTGCTCGGCCGGCACCTCGACCCGGTGCCCGAGGCGGCGGAGCAGGCCGACGGTCGCCCGGCCGACGTCGGGGAACATGGCGTCGACCAAGCAGGTGGCCATCAGCGAGATCCTCACCGGGGTGTCCTCCGATCAGCTGGCGGGCAGGGCGGTCGTGGTGGCTCCGGCGGGCGCGAGCGACGCTGCCGCCTCCGACCACGGCCAGTCTGCTCCGGTCGGCTCGTAGGTGCGCAAACGGCCCCCGATCAGGGCGCGCAGCTCGGCGAGGCCGCCGTCGATCTCGCCGTGCGCCCGTGCCTGCAGCGCCAGGTTCCCGGCGGCGGCCGCCTCGACCGGCCCGGCGACGACCGGCAGGCCGCAGGCGTCGGCGGTGAGCTGGCAGAGCAGCTCGTTGCGGGCACCGCCGCCGACCAGGTGGAGCACCTCGACGGGGTGCCCCGACAGCCGGCGGGCGTCGTCGAGTGCCCGGCGGTAGGCGACGGCCAGGCTGTCAGCGATGCAGCGGGTGGTCTCGGCCGGACCGGAGGGGACGGGGCCCCCTCTGGAGGCGCAGGCGGCGGCGATCCGGCCGGGCATCCCGCCGGGCGCGAGCAACCCAGGGTCGTCGACGTCGAGCAGGAAACGGCGGGCCGGCTGGCGCGCGGCGTCGGCGAGCAGGCCGGCGAGGTCGGCGTCGGTGGTCACCCGCCAGGACCGCAGGCACTCCTGGAGCAGCCACAGGCCCATGACGTTGCGGAGGAAGCGCACCGTCGCGTCCACGCCGAGCTCGTTGGTGAAACCGGCGACCCGGGCCTCCTCGCTGCGGACTGCTGCGCCGAGCTCGACACCGAGCAGCGACCAGGTGCCGCTCGACAGGAAGGCGAACGGTTCCCGCCCGGCGGGCACCCCGACCACCGCGGAGGCGGTGTCGTGGGAGCCGACGGTGACCACCGGGACCCCGGCGGGCAGCCCGGTGTCGGCAGCCACCGTCCCGAGCAGCCGACCGACCGTCGCTCCCGGCTGGGTGAGCGGGGCGAACAGCCCGGTCGGGATCCCGATCTCGCCCATCACCTCGAGGTCCCAGATCGGCTCCCCGCCCGGGGAGGTGGTGAGCAGCCCGGTGGTCGAGGCGTTGGTGAGCTCGGCTACCTGCCGGCCGGTGAGCCAGTAGCCCATCAGGTCGGGGATCAGCAGCAGACGGCTCGCGGCGGCGGCGCGCTCCCGGTCGGCGGCGAGCTGGAAGGCGGTGTTGAACCGGAGCTGGGCGATCCCGTTGCGCCTGTACCACCGGTCGGCCCCCACCCGGGCGGTGACCTCCGCGGCGACGCCCTCGGTGCGACGGTCACGGTGGTGGTAGGGGTTGGCGATCAGCTCCCCGGAGGCGTCGAGCAGCCCGTAGTCGACCGCCCAGGAGTCGATCCCGATCGAGGCCACCTCCCCGCGCTCGGCGCAGCGGCCGAGCCCTTCGAGGATCCCCCGGTGGATTGCGAGCACATCCCAGTGGAGGTGGCCGAGCAGGTCGATCCCGCCGTTGGCGAAGCGGTGGACCTCCTCGATCTCGAGGCCGGCGTCGCCGACCGTCCCGAGGTGGACCCGTCCGCTGGAGGCACCGAGGTCGACAGCTACGAAGCGGCTCACCGCAAGAACGCGGCGGCGACCCCGGCGTCGACGGGCACGTGCAGGCCGGTGGTGTGGGACAGCTCGCCGGCGCAGAGCACGAACACCGCGTTCGCGACGTGCTCGGGCAGCACCTCGATGCCGAGGAGGGTCCGTTTGGCGTAGAACGCCCCGAGCTCCTCCTCGGGGACCCCGTAGACCGCGGCCCGTTGCGCCCCCCAGCCGGAGGCGAAGATCCCCGAGCCTCTCACCACCCCGTCGGGGTTGACGCCGTTGACCCGGATGCCGTGGGCCCCGAGCTCGGCGGCTAGGAGCCGGACCTGGTGGGCCTGGTCGGCCTTGGTGGCGCCGTAGGCGAGGTTGTCCGGCCCGGCGAAGACCGAGTTCTTCGAGACCACGTAGACGATGTCGCCGCCCAGGTGCTGGTCGATCATCACCCGGGCCGCTTCCCGGGAGACGAGGAACGACCCGCGGGCCATCACTGCGTGCTGGCGGTCCCAGTCCTCGGTGGTGGTGTCGAGCAGGCTCTTGGAGATCGACATGCCGGCATTGTTGACCACCAGGTCGATCCCGCCGAACGCGAGCACCGCTTCGCTGAGCGCCGCTGTCACCTGTGCCTCGTCGGTGACGTCCACCCCGACGGAGGTGGCGACGTCGGGCGAGCCGATGTCGGCGGCCGCCTCGGCGGCGTCGGAGGCGTGCAGGTCGGCGAGCACGACGCAAGCCCCGCCGGCGGCGAGGCGTCGGGCGGTGGCGAGCCCGATGCCCGACGCCGCGCCGGTCACGAGCGCCACCCGGGTGGCGAGCGGCGCCGGCGGTGGCATCCGGCGCAGCTTCTGCTCCTCGAGCTCCCAGTACTCGATCCGGAACTTCTCGGACTCGGGTATCGGCGCGTAGGTCGACACCGACTCGGCGCCGCGCATCACGTTGATGGCGTTCGAGTAGAACTCGCCGGCGACCCGGGCGGTCTGGGCGTCCTTGCCGAAGCTGAACATCCCCACCCCCGGCACCAGCACGATCGCCGGGTCGGCCCCGCGCATCGCCGGCGAGCCCGGGACGGCGTGGCGTTGGTAGTAGGCGCGGTAGTCCTGGCGGTAAGCCTCGTGCAGTTCGGCGAGGCGGGCCCGGACCGTCTCGATGGGGGCGTCGGCCGGCAGGTCGAGGACCATCGGGCGGACCTTGGTGCGCAGGAAGTGGTCGGGGCACGACGTGCCCCTGGAGGCGAGCTCGGGCATCCGGGAGCGGGAGAGGAAGTCGAGGACTGCATCGGTGTCGCTGTAGTGGCCGACCTGGCGGTGGTCGCTGCTCGCGAGACCCCGCAGGATCGGGAACAGCTCCGCCGCCCGCCGACGGCGGTCCGCCCCGGGCAACGGCTCCCAGCCGTCGACCACCGCTCCGAACGGGTCGGGGCGGCCGTGACGGTCCAGGTAGGCCTGGGCGGTGCGGATGATCTCGAGCGAACGCGCCTCGCAGCTGTCGCTGGTAGCTCCCCACGCGGTTATCCCGTGGCCGCCGAGGACCACTCC
>JAKABK010000137.1 GCA_021796905.1 Actinomycetes bacterium | reverse complement strand
GAGGGTCGGCTGCCGGTCCCGGCCGCCGGCGTTGCGCTCGTGAGCGTCGTCGACCTGACCCACGGACGGGCGATGATGCGGCTGAGCGGACCCGACGCCGTAGGCGGGGTCCTCTGCAAGCTGTGCCCGGTCGACCTCGGCGAGCGGGTCGCGCCGGACGGGACCGCACTGCGCACCTCGCTGGCGGGGGTGGTGACCGACATCGTGCGCGACGACGTTGCCGGTGAGGCTTCCTACCTGCTGCACTGTGAGCGGTCGTCGGGCCAGTACCTGTTCGACACGCTCCTCGATGCTGGCGCCGACCATGCGATCAGGGCCCACGGGGCCACCGACAAGGACTGGTGAAGACAATGGCATTCCCTTCAGACCTGGAGATCGCCCGGGGGGCGTCGCTCAAACCGATGTCGGAGATAGCCGCTGCGATGGGGATCGGTGAGCACCTGCTGGTCCCATACGGGGAGCAGGTGGCGAAGATCAAGCTCGACGCTGTCGCCGAGCTCGCGCAGCGCCCGAAGGCCAAGTACGTGGTGGTCTCGGCGATCACCCCCACCCCGCTCGGGGAGGGCAAGACCACCACGACCGTCGGGCTCGGCCAGGCGATGCACCACATCGGCAAGCAGGCGACGATCGCGATCCGTCAACCGTCGATGGGTCCGACCTTCGGGATCAAGGGTGGGGCCGCCGGCGGCGGCTACAGCCAGGTCGTCCCGATGGAGATCTTGAACCTGCACCTGACCGGGGACTTCCACGCGGTCACCGCCGCGCACAACCTGCTGTCCGCGATCGTCGACAACCACCTCTACCAGGGCAACGCCCTCGGCTTGTCGGCCGAGGAGATCACCTGGAGACGGGTTCTCGACGTCAACGACCGGAGCCTGCGCAACATCGTCACCGGTCTCGGCAGCAAGGAGGACGGGGTCTGCCGTCAGAGCGGTTTCGACATCACCGCCGCGTCGGAGGTGATGGCGATCTTCGCGTTGGCGAGCTCGCTGGCGGACCTGCGGGCCCGGCTCGGCCGGGTGGTGGTCGGTTACAGCGCGTCGGGGTCCCCGGTGACCGCCGAGGACCTGCGGGGCGCGGGGGCGATGGCGGTGATCATGCGCGACGCGATGGCCCCGAACCTGTTGCAGACGATGGAGAACACCCCGGTGCTGGTCCACGCCGGACCGTTCGGCAACATCGCGCACGGTAACAGCTCGGTGATCGCCGACCTGATCGGTATCCACTCCGGGGATTACCTGATCACCGAGGCCGGGTTCGGTGCCGACATGGGAGCCGAACGCTTCTTCAACATCAAGTGCCGTAACTCGGGGCTCACCCCCGACGCTGCGGTGGTCGTAGCGACGGTCCGGGCGCTCAAGGCCCACTCCGGCAACCACCGGGTCGTCGCGGGGCGCCCGCTGCCCGAGGCGTTGCTCGCCGAGAACCCCGACGAGGTGCACATCGGCGGCGCGAACCTGGCCAAGCAGATCGAGAACATCAAGCTCCACGGTGTCACCCCGGTCGTGGCGGTCAACGCCTTCCCGACCGACCACCCCTCCGAGTGGGAGGCGATCGCCGAGATCGCCGGGTCGATGGGCGCCCGGGTGGCGATCTGCCAGCATTTCGCCCAGGGTGGTGCGGGAGCGACCGAGCTGGCCGAAGCGGTTGTCGAAGCCGCGGAGGAACCGTCGGATTTCCGGATGCTCTACCCCGACGACATGGCGTTGCGGGACAAGATCGACACCGTCGCCCGCAGGGTCTACGGTGCCGACGGGGTCACCTACAGCCCGCTCGCAGCCCGCCAGCTCGACCGTTACGAGGCGGCCGGTTTCGGCAACCTCCCGGTCTGCATCGCCAAGACCCACCTGTCGATCTCATCGGACCCCACCTTGAAAGGCGCCCCGAGCGGTTGGAGCCTGCCGGTGCGGGAGGTACGGGCCTCGGTCGGGGCCGGGTTCGTGTACCCGATCTGCGGGGACATGCGCACGATGCCCGGGCTCGGCACCAACCCCGCGGCGTTCTCGATCGACCTCGACGCCGACGGCGGGATCGTAGGGCTGTCCTGACCGGCGGGACGACCGGGACGGCAGCGATGGCTGCGGGCGGCGCCGTGGTGCTCGACGGGAGACGCCGGCGGGACGAGATCCTCGGCTCGCTCGCCGCCGAGGTCGCGGCTGCTGACGGCCCACCGGTGGTCTTCGCCACAGTGCTCGTCGGCGACGACGAGGCCAGCGTTCGCTACGTGGCGCTCAAGCACGCCGCCGCGCGCCGGGTCGGGATCGAGGTGCGGGGCGTGCAGCTGCCCGCCACCGTCGGCCAGGCGGCCCTGGAGGCCGAGATCACCTCCCTCGGGACCGATCCGGCGGTCAGCGGGATCCTCCTCCAGCTGCCCGTTCCCGAGGGTTCCGGGCTCGACGAGGTGTCCGCCGCGGCGTGCATCCCCCCCGACAAGGACGTCGACGGGATGACCGCCACCTCGCTCGGACGGCTGGTGCTCGGCGCGCCCGGCCACCGGCCGGCCACCGCCGCGGGGATCCTCGACCTCCTCGACAGCTACCGGATCGCGCTGCGCGGTCGTCGGGCGGCGGTGGTCGGGACCGGTTCGATGGTCGCGATCCCGCTCGCGTTGATGCTCGTCGCCGCCGGGGTCGTGTCGGTGAGCGTGATCGACCCCGCCGACACCGACGCCGACCGGTCGTGCCGGGAGGCCGACCTGGTGGTCTCCGACGCTGCCCGCGCCCACCTGGTCGGCCCGGGGTGGGTGAAGGCGGGGGCTACGGTCGTCGACGTCGGGGTCTCCTGGGTGGAGGGGAGGCTCGTCGGTGACGTCGACCCGGCGGTCCGGGCGGTGGCCGGCGCGGTGGTCCCCAACCCCGGCGGTGCCGGCCCGATGACCGTGGCAGTGCTGCTCGCCAACACCGTCGCCGCCGCCCGGGGCTGCTACCTGCGCAGCGCTGCGGGCCCGGGTGCGCGCCGGGTGGGCGGAGTGGGAGGCTGAGGGCATGGACGCGACGATCATCGACGGCGCTGCGGTCTCCGCGACGCTGCGGGGCCGCCTGGAGCGGGAGCTGGCCACCCTCCGACGCTCCGGTGGGGCCCCCGGCCTCGCGAGCGTGGTGGTCGGCGACGACTACGCCGCCCACGCCTACGAACGCCGGTTGCGTCGCTTGGCCGAGGCGGTCGGTTGCCGTTTCCAGGCCGAACGCCTTCCCGCGGATGTCGAGGAGGCCGACGCGCTCGCCACCGTCGGCAAGCTCAACGCCGATCCCCGGGTCACCGGCATCCTGGTACTGCGCCCCCTGCCCCCACAGTTGTCCGAGATCTCCCTCTACGCCACCCTCGACCCGTTGAAAGACGTCGAGGCGGTCCACCCGGTCAACGCCGGGCTGATGGCCCGCGGCACCCCTCGTTTCGTGCCGTCCACCCCGGCGAGCTGTTTCTGGCTGCTCGACGACTATCTGCGCGGCACCGGACGCGACCCGGCCAGCTGGTTGCGGGGGCGGACCGTGGTGATCGTCGGGCGCAGCCACAACGTCGGGAAACCGGCGATCTGGCTCGCTCTGGACCGGGGGGCGGTGGTGATCGACTGCGACGAGCACGCCTCGGCCGCCGGCCGGCTCGCCGCCTTCACCCGCCAGGCCGACGTGCTGATCGTCGCCGCCGGCGTCCCCGGGCTGATCAGCGCCGACATGGTCGCAGACGGGGTGATCGCCGTCGACGTCGGGATCAACGCAGTCCCGGACCGGACCACCGGCGGGGTGCGCCTGGTCGGGGACCTCGACTTCGACTCGGTCGCCACCCGGGCCGAGGCGCTCACCCCGGTGCCCGGCGGGGTCGGCCCGGTCACCGACGTCTGGCTGGTCCGAAACGCCCTGCTCGGCGCGGTCCTCCAACAAACCAACCTGGCGATCCGGCCTTGGCCGGAGCACTGACCGCCGCCGGCGGGCGCGCCGCGGCCGAGGCGTGGCTCGACGGGCTCTACGACGCCGAGCGCACCGGGCGGCTGGGAGCACCCACCCTCGAACGGATATCCGCCCTGGTCGCCGCCCTCGACCACCCCGAGGACGCCTACCCGGTGATCCACGTGACCGGGACCAACGGCAAGGGCTCGACCGCCGCCATGACCGCCGCGGTCCTGAGGGCCGCCGGGCGGCGGGTCGGGGTCTACAGCAGCCCACACCTCGAGCACCCCGCCGAGCGGGTCGCCGTCGACGGCCGGCCGGTCACCCCCGACGAGCTGTGGGTCGCGATCGCCGCGGTGGCTGCCGCCGCCGAGCGCTGCGGTACCCGACCCACCTGGTTCGAGGCGCTCACCGCCGCCGGGCTCTGGTGGTTCCGCCGGGCCCGGGTCGACGTGGCGGTCGTCGAGGTCGGCATGCTCGGACGCTGGGACGCCACCAACGTCGTGCACGGGCAGGTCGCGGTGGTCACCAACATCGAGCTCGACCACACCGAGGTCGCCGGGCCCACCCGGGCCCACATCGCCGCCGAGAAGGCCGGGATCATCGAGCGGGGAGCGACGCTCGTGACCGGCGAGACCGACCCCGGGCTCCGGGGGATCTTCGAGGCCGAGCGCCCCGGGAGGATCCTCGGGCTCGGCGCCGAGCTGCGATGGTCGCAGCGGCACCCCCTCGGCCTCGACGGCCAGGTGGTCGACCTGAGCACCCCCTGGGGTGAGCACCCCGGGGTCCGGATCGGTTCCCTCGGTCGCTACCAGTGCGACAACGCACTGCTAGCGGTCGGCGCCGCCGAGGCGCTCCTCGACGCCCCGCTCCCGGCGGAAGCGCTCGAAGCCCTGTCGGTACCGGCGATCGCCGGCCGCCTCGAGGTCCTCTCCCGGTCCCCGACGGTCCTGGTCGACGGCGCCCACAACCCGGCCGGCGCGGCGGCGTTGCGGGAGGCGCTCGCCGACCTGTACGCCGCCGCCGCGCCCGGGGGCCGGCGGGCTCTCGTCTGCGGTGTCCTCCGGGGGCGTGACCCCGAGGAGCTCCTCCGAGCGGTCGGGGCCGGATGCTTCGACACCGTCGTCGCCACCGAACCGCCCTCCCCCCGGGCCTTGCCGGCCGAGACCCTCGCCCGGGCGGCCGCGGCCGTCGGCGGGCCACTCCCGATCACGACAGAAACCGACCCGGTAGCCGCCCTGGCCCGGGCCCGGGACGAGGTCGGACCGGGCGGACTGGTGGTCGTCACCGGTTCGCTCTACCTCGTCGGCGCGCTGCGCCGGCTCAATCGACAAGAGGGGAACCCGTGAGCAGTGCCGAGGAGATCACCTGGAGCGAGGTCGTCGCCCGCTTGGATGCCTCCCGCAACTACTGGCTGACGACCGTCGACGCCGGCGGGGCGCCCCACGCCGTGCCCGTATGGGGCGTGGTCGTCGCGGGAGCACTCCACCTCTACGCCAGCCGGACGTCGGCAAAGGCCCGCCACGTGAGCCGAGACCCGCGGGTCGCTCTCCACCTGGAGAGCGCCGAGGACGTGGTCATCGTCGACGGCCGTCTCGAGGACCTGGGGCAGCCCACCGCCCATCGGGAGGTGATGACTGCCCTGGACGCCAAGTACCCCAACGAGTTGGCCTACCTCCCGTCCCACGACGACTACTACGACGCCCTCTACCGCCTGGTGCCGGCACGGGCCCGCAGCTGGGCACTCGCGGATTTCGACGGGTCCCAGCGCAGATGGTCGGCCGGCGGCTCCGCCGGTTGAACCTGGCGGTCACAGAGGCGGCCCACGGCGAGCGCAGGCCGCCCACCCCGCCCGGGGTCCCGCCGTCCCCGGCCCGGTGCACCCGTACCTGACCACACCATTCCGCTGGTCGGGACCACGATCCGCTGGGTGCCGCCACGGGCCGAGTGGGCCGGGGCGCCCCGGCGGGGTGGCGAGCTGAGCTGGGTGTAGTGCCGCTCGGATGTGCCCGGC
>JAKABK010000136.1 GCA_021796905.1 Actinomycetes bacterium | reverse complement strand
AGCTGCTGCAGGTCTGGGGCGCCGAGATCGTGCCGTCGCCAGGCTCGGAGGGGTCCAACGGGGCCATGCGGCGCGCCCAGGCGCTGGCGGCCGAGCACCCCGACTGGTGGTTCCCCTACCAGTACGCCAACCCGGCCAACCCCAAGGCCCACTTCGAGGGCACCGGGCCGGAGATCTGGCGGGACTGCCCGGAGGTCACCCACTTCATCGCCGGCCTGGGTACCGCCGGCACCTTGATGGGGGTGGGGCGCTTCTTGAAGCAGCAGAACCCCGACGTGCAGCTCTGGGCGGTGCAACCCCCGGCCGGGGAGATGGTCGACGGGCTCAAGAACCTGGACGAGGGTTTCGTGCCGCCGGTGTTCACCGACAACGACGGTTTCGAGCTGCTCGACCGCAGCCGGGTCGTCGGGCCCGAGGAGAGCATCGTCTGGGTCCGCCGTCTGGCCGAGGTCGGGATCTTCGCCGGGATCTCGTCGGGGGCGATCATGGCCGGGGCCGCCAAGTGCGCCGAGGAGATCGAGAGCGGCGTGATCGTCGCGATGGTCTGCGACGCCGGGTGGAAGTACCTGTCCACAGGGGCGTGGACCGGTGAGCTGGACGCGGTCACCGAACGGGCCCGACGGGTCATCTACTTCTGACCGGCAGGCCGGGACCGGGCGTGCGGTCCGGTAGGGTCCTGCGTCGATGACCGAACGCACCGACGGGCGGGCGGCCGACGAGCTGCGGCCCGTCGAGCTGATCCGGGACTACACCACCGCTCCTGCCGGGTCGGTGCTGATCCGCTTCGGTCGCACCATGGTGCTGTGCACCGCGTCGGTCGCCGACGACGTTCCCCGCTGGATGCGCGGCAGCGGTCGGGGATGGGTGACCGCCGAGTACTCGATGCTCCCCGGGTCCTCCCCGGAGCGGGTCGACCGGGAGGCTGCACGGGGCAGGCAGTCGGGACGCACCCAGGAGATCCAACGTCTGATCGGCCGGTCCCTGCGGGCGGTGACCGACCTGGGGGCGATGGGTGAGGTGCAGGTGAACCTGGACTGCGACGTCCTACAGGCCGACGGCGGCACCCGCACCGCGAGCATCTGCGGGGCCTACGTGGCGCTCCACGACGCCTTCAGCCGGCTCGTCGCCGCCGGGCGGGTCCGTGCCCACCCGATGCGCGAGGGTGCCGGCGCCGTGTCGGTCGGCGTCGTCGACGGCGACGCCCGCCTGGACCTCGCCTACGACGAGGACAGCCGGGCGGAGGTGGACATGAACGTGGTGATGACCGCCTCGGGGCGTTTCGTGGAGGTGCAGGGCACCGCCGAGGGGGCCACCTTCGACCGGGAACGTCTCGAGGTCCTCCTCGACCTCGCCGGGCGGGGCATCCGGGAGCTGATCGCCGTCGAGGAGGCGGTCCTCTCCGACCCGCCCCCCTCCCGGTGATGGGCGAGCGCCCGGAGCTGGTGCTGGCCACCGCCAATCCCGACAAGGCGCGCGAGATCGCCGAGATCCTCGGTCCCGCGGTCCGCCTCGTCGGGCGCCCCGCAGGGCTCGGGGAGGTCGAGGAGACCGGGGAAACCCTCTGGGACAACGCCCGCCTCAAGGCCGCTGCGGTCGCCGCGTTCGCCGGGGCCGGCGCCGTCGCCGACGACACCGGCCTCGAGGTCGACGCCCTCGGTGGCGCCCCTGGGGTGCTCTCCGCCCGCTACGCCGGGCCCGGCGCGACCTACGCCGACAACGTCGCCGCGCTCCTCGCTGCTCTCGACGGGGTCCCCCCGGCGGCCCGCACCGCCCGGTTCCGTACCGTCGCCCTCGTCCGCTGGCCCGACGGCTCCGAGGCGGTCGGCGTGGGTGTGGTGGAGGGCTCGATCACCACCGAGGCCCGGGGCGACCAAGGCTTCGGCTACGACCCGGTGTTCGCGCCCGTCGGGGGCAACGGGAGGACTTTCGCCGAGATGTCCTCGGAGGACAAGCACCGCCTGTCGCACCGGGGGAGGGCCTTCGAGCAGCTCGCCGCCATCCTGCGGCGCAAGTTCGATGAGCGCGGCTAGCCCCGCTCGGCGGGGACCCCGGCGCCAGCGGGAGGTCGGTCCGCCGCTCCCCGCCCAGGCTGGCGGGTGGGTCGCCACTACGATGGCCGGGATGGAGTCGCAGCCGGGACGGCGCCGGGCGTGACCACCCTGGCCGAGTACCGCAGCTCACGGGAGCTGCTCAGCAACCTCACCCTGCGGGAGCTGCGCTCCAAGTACAAACGGTCCTTCCTCGGGTGGGCCTGGTCGCTGCTGAACCCGCTCGCCAACACCCTCGTCTACACCGTCGTCTTCGGCGTGCTGTTCGGTGCCAAACCCCCGAACGGGGGGCCGAGCCACCTGAAGGTGTACGCGCTGTACCTGCTGTGCGCGCTGCTGCCGTGGAACTTCTTCCAGGCGTCGGTCATGAGCTCGGTAGGCGGCCTGATCGGCAACGGGAACCTGATCAAGAAGACCTACTTCCCCCGTGAGCTCCTACCGGCTTCGGCGGTCGGCGCCGCTTTGGTGTCGCACCTGATCGAGATGGGGCTGCTGCTCGTGGTCCTGCTGTGCTTCGGGGACTACTGGAGCCTCGAGTGGATCCTGATGACCCTGGTGTTGATCCTGCTGGTCTCGGTTTTCGGCCTCGGGGCAGGTCTGCTGTTCAGCGTGCTCAACGTCTACTTCCGCGACATCGAGCACTTCCTCGGCATCTTCTTCCTGTTGTGGATCTACGCGACCCCGATCGTCTACCCGCCCACGGTCCTCGCCGGCCACCACCTTCCCGGCACCCACATAGCCGCGCTGACCGTTCTCCAGGTCAACCCGATGACCGAGATGGCCAGCATGTTCCGCCAGACGATGTTCTACGGCGGCCCCCCCGACCCGTGGGCCCTGCTGTACTTCGCGCTCTGGGCGTTCGGCCTCCTGTGCTTGGGGCTCGTGGTGTTCGGCCGGCTGGAGGGTCGGTTGGCGGAGGAGCTGTAGGCGTGGCCGACACCGCGGTCCTCGCCGAGCACGTCTCGAAGAAGTTCCGGTTGATGAAGGAACGCAACAACTCGCTCAAAGCGGCGATCATGCGCGGGCGGCGGGTGGTCGCCGAGGACTTCTGGGCGGTTCGCGACGTGAGCTTCGAGGTCCCGACCGGTGAGACCTTCGGGCTGATCGGTGAGAACGGTTCGGGCAAGAGCACCATGCTCAAGTGCCTCACCAGGATCCTGCGTCCCGAGACGGGCCGGATCGAGGTGCGGGGGAAGGTGTCGTCGCTGCTCGAGCTCGGCTCGGGGTTCCACCCCGAGCTGAGCGGCCGGGAGAACGTGTTCCTGAACGGGGCGATCCTCGGGTTGTCCCAGAAGGAGCTGCGCCGGCGCTTCGACACGATCGTCGACTACGCGGGGATCGGCCAGTTCATCGACGAGCCGGTGAAGAACTACTCCTCGGGCATGTACGTCCGGCTCGGCTTCTCGGTAGCGATCAACGTCGACCCCGAGGTGCTCCTCGTCGACGAGGTCCTCGCCGTCGGCGACGAGGGTTTCCAGCGCAAGTGCAACGAGAAGTTCGCCGACATGAAGGCGGAGGGGCGCACGATCATCCTCGTGTCCCACGCCATGTCGTCGGTGCAGAACATGTGCGACCGGGTGGCGTGGTTCGAGCACGGTCAGCTCCGTGAGCTGGGCAACACCCGGGAGGTGATCGAGCACTACACCGGTTCGGTGGATGTCGAGCGGGGGGTCGACGACTCCGGGCACCCCCGCTGGGGGAGCGGCGAGGCGCGGGTGAACGGGGTCGAGCTTCTCGGCGGGGACGGCCTGCCCGTCGACCGGCTGACGAGCGGCTCGCCGGCCACCGTCCGCCTGCGCTACGAGATGCACGAGCCGATCGCGCAACCGGTGTTCGCCTGTTACGTGACGACGGTCAACGGGCAACCGGTCTCGGCCCCCAACACCCGGGCGTCGGGGTGCGTGCCCGACAAGCTCGACGGGTCCGGGCACGTCGACATCCACCTCGACGAGGTGCGCTTGTTGCCCGGCACCTACGAGCTGACCCCGGTCATCTCCGACATCACGATGATGAAGGTCTTCGACCATCGCCAGAACGTGCTGCGCTTCGACGTGGAGCGCGGCGCTACAGGCGAGGAGTGGGGAGTTACGACCCTGTCGCCACGATGGGAGATCGTCCCGGAGGGATGAAGCGGCCGGAACCGGTCGCGGCGGGCGTTCAGCCGACCGGGGCCAGGGTGGAGCCGGTCAGCTGCGGGTCCCGGTGGAACATCGGCCAGGCCCCGGCCTCGTCGGCGAGGGCGGCGCGGGTGCCGGTCACCTCGAAGTGCACGACCTGGCCCTGGTCGTGGCCGTCGTAGCCGGCGATGGTGATCCCGATCAGGCCGTCGGGGTCGCCGGTGACGAGCGGGGAGGACTGGAGCCCGACGCCGGGTAGGTGGGCGAGGACCGAGCCGCTGCGGCCGTCGAGGATGTAGAGCCCGGCGGTGGTCGGCACCAGGAGGTCCTGGTAGGCGCGGCCGTCCCATGTGCCCCCGAGGTCTGCGCTGGTGATCCCCCCGATCACCGACCCGGCGAGGCGGGTCCGCCACACGACCCTCCCGTCCGCCCCGTCGAGCAGGTAGGCGTAGCCGCCCCCGGCGGCGGCGGTGCCCATCGCCACCTCCAGCCCGGGTCCCGGCAGGGCGCCGAGCAGAGCCGGGCTGTCGGAGGTGGCGCCGGCGAGGTGGTCCTCCCAGGTCACCCGGCAGCCCGGGGTCATCGCGATCAGGGCGTCCTCGTCGGAGACCCCCTTGTAGAAGGTCCCGGTGCCCGCGACGATCCCCACGGCCCCGCCGGCGAGGAAGCGTCCGACGGCCGGGGAGGAGTCGACCTCCTCGTCGGTGTTGTGGACGCAGAGCAGCCGCCCGCTCTGCGACAGGACCCGGAGGTGGCCACCGTTGTAGTAGGCAGGGTGGAGGTACGGGTTGGCGGTGGAGGCACCGCCCTCGACGATCTCGTCCTGGCCGTTGCCGTACAGGTCGGCGATCGCCGGGGTGTCGAACTGCGAGTCGGCCTGCCACCACGGGAAGCCCCGGAGGGCCGCCCCGCCGGCGACGCTGTAGGCGCCCTCCATCTGGCCGAGGGAGCCGGCGACCGCCGACAGGTGTCCCTGGAGGACGCCGACCGCCAGTCCGGCGGCCACCCCTGTCGGTCGTCCCCCGTTCGGGGTGAGCGCGACGCTGCGCGCCCAGTGGAGCCGGCCGTTGCCCCGTCCTGCGGCCCACACGCTTCGGTACCCGCCGACGACGCCGGGGACCGCGGCGCTCCCTACCCCGAAGAGCACCTGCCCGGCGGCGGCCGACGGCGACGACTCGATCGGGGCGCCGGCGTGGTAGGGCCAGCCCGGGACGGTGGCGCCGCCGACCAGGTCGAGGGCCCAAAGGTTGCCGGCGAGGTCGCCGACGACCACCGCCCGGCGGCCGTCGACCAGCGCCGAGGTGGGCGAGGACAGCGCGATCGGGTGGCCCTGGTCGGGAAGGGTGCGGGACCACTCCTCGACCAGGCGGTGACCGTCGAAGGTGGCCACGACGGCTCCGGCCCCTCGGGTGCCCGCGGCGTGGTGGTCGGCGGCGTGGTGGTCGGCGGCGTGGGCCAGGGCCGGGGCCGCCGCCACGCCGAGCAGCGCCGCGACGCCCGCCGCCACCGTCCAGCGGGCCCTGGTGCCCGACCGCCGCCTCCTCGTGGTGTCGCGCTCCACCGTCATGATCGTCTCATCGGCACCGGGGGCCCGCAACTCGACCAGGGAGCACCGAGACGCCCCGGCCCGGTATCGGGAAGGGTCGTCGGGCGGTGACGGGCAGGCGGTACGCTCGGCCCATGGTCGAGCGCAAGCCCCTCGAAGCCGACGCCCAGGTCGCGGGATCCGACCGCAACCCCGACGTCTACCAGCGCCTCC
>JAKABK010000135.1 GCA_021796905.1 Actinomycetes bacterium | reverse complement strand
GGTACTATCGACCGGCGTCTGGGCGGATCGTTCGTCGAGCACCTGGGGCGTTGCGTGTACGGGGGGATCTGGGACCCCGAGGACCCCTCTTCCGACGGGGACGGGTTCCGCTCCGACGTGATCGGGCTCGTCCGGGAGCTCGGCGTGCCGGTGGTGCGCTACCCGGGTGGCAACTTCGTCTCGGGTTACCGTTTCGAGGACGGGATCGGCCCGCCGGAGGATCGGCCCCGGCGCCTCGACCTGGCGTGGCGCTGCGTGGAGACCAACCGCTTCGGCACCGACGAGGCGCTCGCCTGGTGCGCGAGCGCCGGGTCCGAGGCGATGTTGGCGGTCAACCTCGGCACCCGGGGCACCGGGGCCGCCGCCGCCCTGGTCGAGTACACCAACCATCCCGCCGGGACCTACTGGTCGGACCGGCGTGCCGCCAACGGCCACCCGGAACCCTACGGGGTGAAGCTGTGGTGCCTCGGCAACGAGATGGACGGCCCCTGGCAGATCGGGCACCGCCCCGCCGCCGACTACGCGAAGGACGCCCTGCAAGCCGCCCGGGCGATGCGCGCGGTCGACCCGACCATCGAGCTGGTCGCCTGCGGCAGCTCCAACTCGGCGATGCCGAGCTTCCCGGCGTGGGAGGCGACAGTCCTGGACATCTGCTACGACGACGTCGACTACATCTCGCTGCACTCGTACTACGGACGGCCCTACACCGAGCGTGGGGCGTTCCTCGCTTCGGCGATCGACATGGACCGCTTCATCGAGACCGTCGCCGCCACCTGCGACCACGTCGGAGCCGAGCGCCGCTCGACCAAACGGATCGGGCTGTCATTCGACGAGTGGAACGTCTGGCACCGTGACGCCGAACCCGTCCACCAACCCTGGCAGCAGGCGCCGCCGATGCTCGAGAACCGCTACGACCACGACGACGCGGTCGTGGTCGGCACCCTGGTCAACTCGCTGCTCCGCCACGCCGACCGGGTCAAGGTCGCCTGCCTCGCCCAGCTGGTCAACGTGATCGCCCCGATCGTCGCCGAACCGGGCCGCCCGGCGTGGCGCCAGTCGATCTTCTGGCCCTACCGGGACCTGATCCGCTACGGCGAGGGCGACTCGCTCCGGGTCGCGCTGTCTACACCGGAGCACGACGTGGCCGGCCTCGGCAGCGTTCCGATCCTCGACGTGGCGGCGACCGTCTCGGCTGACGGCGACGAGCTACGCCTGTTGATCGCAAACCGCTCCCCCGGACAGTCCGTGGCGACCACCCTCGACCTCAACGCCTGGCCCGACTTCGCGCTGGTCTCACACGAACAGCTCGTCGACTCGACCCCACGGCCGACGGACGCAGCCGGGTGGCCGGCGCCGGTCGCCGTCCCCCTGCCCGCCGAGCGCTCCGGGCGGATCGAGGTCTCCATCCCGGCCCTGTCGTGGAGCACGCTCGTCGCCAGGCGCCGGCGGTGAGCCCGACGCCTCTCGGCGCCACAGCGCAGTGGTAGACCGAGCCTGTGAACCTGCCGGCAGCAACAACCCCGGCGCCGGAGCACCGACGTCGGCGAGATACCGACCAGCGGAGCGATGATGACCGGCGCTGAGCGTTACGTGGTCGGCGTCGACTTCGGCACCCTGTCGGGTCGGGCGCTGGTGGTCGCCGTGTCCGACGGGACCGAGATGGGCTCGGCGGTGCACGACTACGCCCACGGCTCCATCGAAGCGACACTGCCCGCCTCCGGCCAGCCGTTGCCTCCCGACTGGGCGCTGCAGCACCCCGGCGACTACCTCGACGTGCTCGCCACCGCTGTCCCCGAGGCCGTCAGGGTCGCCGGGGTCGACCCGGCTGCGGTGATCGGCATCGCCACCGATTTCACCGCCTGCACCGTGCTCCCGGTCACCTCCGCCGGGACCCCACTGTGCCTCCTCGATGACCTGGTCGACGAGCCCCACGCCTACGTGAAGCTCTGGAAGCACCACGCCGCCCAGGCCCAGGCCGACCGGATCACGGCCACCGCCGCCGAGCGGGCAGAGCCGTGGCTCGCGCGCTACGGCGGCCGGATCTCCTCGGAATGGCAGCTCGCCAAAGCGCTCCAGCTGCTGGAGGAGGCTCCGGAGATCTACCACCGGGCCGACCGTTTCATCGAGGCCGCCGACTGGATCGTCTGGCAGCTGTGCGGAACCGAGTCCCGCAACGCCTGCACCGCCGGCTACAAGGGACTGTTCCAGGACGGGACCTACCCGTCGCCGGAGTACCTCGCAGCGCTCGACCCCGCCTTCGCCGACTTCTACGCCACCAAGGTCGCCCACCCCCTCTCCCCGCTCGGCGCCCGGGTGGGCTCGCTCACCGACGAGGCGGCCGCCCGGACCGGTCTGCGGGCCGGGATCGCCGTGGCGACCGGCAACGTCGACGCCCACGTGACACCCCCGGCGGCCGAGGCGACCGGGCCCGGCCAGATGGTCGCGGTGATGGGCACCTCCACCTGCCACGTCATGGTGGCCGACCAGCCCGCGGATGTGCCGGGGATGTGCGGTTGCGTCCGGGGAGGCATCGTCGAGGGCCTGTGGGGGTTCGAGGCCGGCCAGAGCGGTGTCGGGGACATCTTCGCCTGGTGGGCCGAGCGGATCGCCGGCGGCGGCGACGACGCCCACGAGCGGATGACGAGTCTCGCCGCCGCCCAGCCGGTCGGTGCCCACGGGCTGGTCGCGCTCGACTGGGAGGGCGGGAACCGCTCGGTGCTCGTCGACCACGAGCTGTCCGGCGTGATCGTCGGCCTGACCCTCGCAACCCGCCCCGAGGACGTGTACCGGGCGCTGGTCGAGGCGACCGCGTTCGGGACCCGCACGATCGTAGAGGCGTTCGAGTCCGCCGGCGTCACGGTTCGCTCCTTCACCGCCGCGGGCGGCCTGATCAAGAACCGCTTCGTGATGCAGACCTACGCCGATGTCCTCCGACGACCGATCTCGCTCATCGGCACCGAACAGGGCCCGGCTCTCGGTGCCGCGATCCATGCAGCGGTCGCCGCCGGCGCCCACCCCGACGTAGCGGCAGCCGCCGAGGCGATGGGACGACGCGTCGAAGCAGCCTTCGTGCCGCGCCCCGATGCCGCCGACGCCTACGACCGCCTCTACGACGAGTACCGCCAGCTCCACGACCACTTCGGCCGGGGCGGCAACGACGTGCTCCACCGTCTCCGCCGTCTCCGCAACGCGACCCACGGAGACCAGCCATGAGCCCGACGCCCGCGACCCCGACCTGCTGGTTCCTCACCGGGAGCCAGGATCTCTACGGTGAGGAGACCCTGCGCCAGGTAGACGAGCAGTCCCGGCGGATAGTCGCGATGCTCAACGACGCCGGCGACCTGCCGGTGCGCATCGAGTGGCGAGCGGTGCTGACCGACGCGGACGCCATCCGGCGGGCCTGCCTCGATGCCACCGGGACCGACCGCTGCGTCGGGGTCCTCACCTGGATGCACACTTTTTCCCCCGCCAAGTCCTGGATCGCCGGGCTGAGCGCGCTGCAGAAACCCTTGCTGCACCTGCACACCCAGATCAACCGGTCCTTGCCCTGGGACAGCATCGACATGGACTTCATGAACCTGAACCAGGCCGCCCACGGCGACCGGGAGCTCGGCTACATCGAGACCCGCATGGGCGTCCGTCGCAAGACCGTCGTCGGTCACGCCAGCGACCCGGCGGTGCGCGCCCGGATAGGCCAGTGGATGCGCGCCGCTCTCGGCGCGGCCGCCGCACGCTCACTGCGGATGGCCCGCTTCGGGGACAACATGCGCGACGTGGCGGTCACCGACGGCGACAAGGTCGAGGCCCAGATCCGGCTCGGTGTCGCGGTCAAGGCCTACGGCGTCAACGACTTGGTGGCCGCGGTCGACGCCGCCGGCCCCGACGAGATCGACGCCCTCGTCGGCGAGTACGCCGAGCGCTACGAGCTGGCCCCGGAGCTGGCGAGCGGAGGCGACCGGCACCGCTCGTTGCGCGACGCCGCCCGCATCGAGGCGGGGCTCCGCTCGTTCCTCGGCTCCGGGGGTTTCGATGCGTTCACCACCAACTTCGAGGATCTCGGTGGGCTCCGCCAGCTCCCGGGGATATCGGTGCAGCGGCTCATGCACGACGGCTACGGTTTCGGCGCCGAGGGAGACTGGAAGACCTCCCTGCTGCTGCGGGTGCTCAAGGTGATGGGCGAGGGCTCGGCGGGGGGGACCTCGTTCATGGAGGACTACACCTACCACCTCGGCCCCGGCCGGCCGAAGATCCTCGGCGCCCACATGCTCGAGGTGTGCCCGACCATCGCCGCCGGCAGGCCGCGCTGCGAGATCCATCCGCTGTCGATCGGCAACCGCGAGGACCCGGTCCGGCTCGTGTTCGACGCCGCCCCCGGACCGGCGATCGTCGTCGGCCTGATCGACCTCGGCGACCGGTTGCGCCTGGTGTGCAACGACATCGAGGTGGTGGCAGCCGACGAGCCGCTGCCGCGCCTGCCGGTCGCCCGGGCAGTGTGGGAGCCCACGCCGAGCCTGGCCGCTTCGGCGGAGTGCTGGCTCACCGCCGGCGGACCCCACCACACGGTTCTCAGCTCGGCGGTCAGCCCCGAGGCCCTGGGCGACCTGGCCGAGATCATGGGTGTCGAGCTGGTCCGTATCGGCGCGTCGACCGAACCGGAGCGCTTCGCTCAGGAGCTGCGCTGGAACGACGCCTACTACCGGCTGTTCCCCGCGGGCGGACGGTGAGGAGCCGGAGCCTCCGGGCGTCGGCAGGCCCGAGGGGAGAACTGCGGTGCTAGAGCTGACCGAGCTGCGCGCCGCGGTGTTGGAGGCCAACCTCGCGCTCCCCCGCTACGGCCTGGTGACCCTCACCTGGGGCAACGTGAGCGGCATCGACCGGGCGGCCGGGGTGATGGTGATCAAACCGAGCGGCGTCCCCTACGAACGCCTGCGCGCCGAGGACCTTGTCGCCGTGGCCCTGGACGGCACCGTGATCGGAGGTCGGCTCCGCCCGTCGAGCGACACCGACACCCACCTGCAGCTGTACCGGGCCTTCCCCGGGATCGGGGGGGTGGTCCACACCCACTCCACCCACGCGACCGCCTTCGCCCAGGCCGGTCGGGAGATCCCCGTGCTCGGCACGACCCACGCCGACCTGTCCGCCCTCCCCGTGCCCGTCGCCCGAGCCCTCACCGAGGCCGAGGTCGCGGGCGGCTACGAGGAGGCGACCGGGACGATCCTGGTCGAGGCGGTCGGCGACCGGGGGCCGGCCCGGGTGCCGGCGGTGCTCGCGCCCGGCCACGGGCCCTTTGCCTGGGGCGCCGACCCGCACGGTGCGGTCGAGGTGGCGGCGACCCTCGAGGAGGTGGCCCGGATGGCGCTGCTCACCTATCAGCTCGCCCCCGGCACCGGAGTGCTGCCCGCCCACGTGACAGCCAAGCACTTCTCCCGCAAGCACGGCCCGGGAGCCACCTACGGGCAGGGCGGTGGCGGGCAGGGTCGTGGCGGGCAGGGTGGCGTGGGGCGGGGCAGCAGCGCGCACGACAGCGTGGAGCGCGGTGGGGCGACGCGGGGAGACCGGTGGTGAGCCCCGGCCCTCCGGCGACCACCGCCGCTGCCAGCGGTCCGGGCGGCGCCGGCCGGGCGACCGACCGAACCGGTCCGGGCGGCGCCTGCCCCGGGTGCGGCGGATCGCACCCCGAGGCGTCGACGCGGGTCGTGATCGGCCACGATGCACTCGACGCGTTGGGTGCGTTCCTCGACGAGGCGGACTGGGGACAGGTGGTGTTGGTCTCCGACGCCAACACCGACGAGGCGATCGCCGACACCCTGGCCCGGCGACTGGCCGGCGCCGGACGGCGGGTCACCCGCTGCAGCTTTCCCGAGCGGTCCGGTCTCGTCGCCGACCGGGCAGCCACCGAGGCGGTGCGCGCCGCCCTCCGCTCGGGAGC
>JAKABK010000134.1 GCA_021796905.1 Actinomycetes bacterium | reverse complement strand
GGCACCGATCGGTGACATCTCGACGATCTCCCCCTCGATCAGCTCGACCCGGGCGTCACCTCCGAGCACGTCACCCATGCGGTGCCACTCGTCCAGGCTGAAACGGTGCCGGGTCGGTGTGGCCACGCGAGGATCCTACGGCGTGAGAAGATGGGCCACCGTGACAGTGAGCGACGGCAAGCCACGGGAGGCCTGCGGGGTCTTCGGGGTGCGGGCCCCCGGCCAGCCGGTGTCGCACATCACCTACGACGGGCTCTTCGCCCTCCAGCACCGGGGGCAGGAGTCGGCGGGGATGGCGGTCTCCGACGGGGACCAGCTGGTCGTGGTCAAGGACATGGGGCTGGTCACCAACGTCTTCAACGAGTACAAGCTCGCCGGCCTCCAGGGGCACCTGGCGATCGGCCACACCCGCTACTCGACGACCGGCGCGTCGAGCTGGCAGTACGCCCAGCCGGTTTACCGCAACGCCGGCGGGCGGGCCTTCGCGCTCGGCCACAACGGCAACCTCACCAACATCGAGCAGCTCGCCGAGTCCGCCGGGATGCTCCCCGGGACCGTCGGCAACGACAGCGACCTGCTCGCCGAGCTGGTCGCCCGCCGGATGGAGACCCCCGGGGCGGGCAGCGACCTGCTCGACGCCCTCTGCAGCGTGCTCCCCACGCTCGAGGGGGCCTTTTCCCTGGTCCTGTGCGATCGCGACCGGCTGATCGGCGTGCGCGACCCTCACGGCTTCCGGCCGCTGTCACTCGGTCGCCTCGGCGACGACGGGTGGGTGATCGCATCGGAGACGCCCGCGCTCGACATCGCCGGCGCGACCTGGGTCCGTGACCTCGAGCCCGGTGAGGTGGTCGTCGTCGACGAGGACGGCCCGGTGTCGGTCCGCCCCTGGCCGGCCGCCGCCGTGGAGCCCCGACTGTGCCTGTTCGAGCTGGTCTATCTCGCCCGCCCCGACAGCCGTCTCTACGGCCAGGAGCTGCACGGCGCCCGGGTCCGCATGGGCGAGCAGCTCGCCCGTCAGGCCCCGGCGACCGCCGACCTGGTGATGGGGGTTCCCGACTCGGGGATCCCCGCCGCTGAGGGCTACTCCTACGCTAGCGGCATCCCCTACGCGACCGGACTGGTGCGCAACCGCTACATCGGGAGGACCTTCATCACCCCGGGGCAGTCGGAGCGGGCGGCGGGCGTGGCCCGCAAGCTCAACCCGCTGCGGGGAGTGATCGAGGGCAAGAGCCTGCTGGTGGTCGACGACAGCATCGTGCGGGGCACCACCACCCGGGCGATGGTCCGGATGCTCCGTGAGGCCGGCGCCCGGGAGGTCCACCTGCGGATCTCCTCGCCGCCTTACCGTTGGCCGTGCTACTACGGTCTCGACACCGGCACCCGGGCCCAGCTGATCGCCGCCAACCTGTCGGTCTCGGAGGTCTGCGAGTACGTGGGCGCCGACAGCCTCGCCTACCTCACCCTCGACCGGTTGAAGGAAGCCACCGGCGCCCCCCGCGCCGGGTTCTGCGACGCCTGCCTCACCGGCGACTACCCGACCCCCGTGCAGCTCGGGAAGGCCCCGAAGTCGGCCCCGCTGACAGCTGCGGCGCCCGGAGCGACCGGCGGCCCGCCGCTAGCCGGCTTGACCCCGCTGCCGATGCCGTGAGCGCCGGCGAGCAGGGCCTCACCTACGCCGCGGCGGGCGTGTCGATCGACGCCGCCGACGCCGCGCTCGACGCGATCGGGGAGCTGGTGGCGAGCACCCAGGACCGTCCCGGGGTGATCGGCGGGATCGGCGGTTTCGGCGGCCTGTTCGCTCTTCCCGCCGGCTACCGGGAGCCGGTGCTCGTCTCGAGCACCGACGGTGTCGGCACCAAGCTGGCGGTCGCGACGGTGACCGGCCGGTTCGAGACGATCGGGATCGACCTGGTCGCGATGTGCGTCGACGACCTGGTCTGCTGCGGGGCGGAGCCACTGTTCTTCCTCGACTACCAGCTGCTCGGCCGGATCGACCCCGGCCAGGTGCGGGCGGTGCTGGTCGGGATCGCCGCCGGTTGCCGGCAGGCCGGTTGCGCCATCCTCGGGGGGGAACTGGCCGAGCACCCCGGTCTGCTCGCCCCCGGCCAGCTCGACCTCGCCGGGTTCGCCGTCGGGATCGTCGAGCGGGACCAGCTGGTCGACGGTCCCGCCCGGGCCCGGGCCGGCGACGTGCTGGTCGGACTGCGCTCCCCGGGGCTCCGCTCCAACGGCTACTCCCTCGCCCGCGCTGCCCTCGTCGAGCGCGCCGGCCGGCGCCTCGACGAACCGGCGTGGGAAGGCGCCGGGCACAGCCTCGCAGACGAGCTGCTCCGCCCGTCGGTGATCTACGCCCCCGCGGTCCTCGGGGCCTGCCGGGCGCTCCCGGTCCACGCCGTCGCCCACGTCACCGGCGGGGGACTGCCCGGCAACCTGCCCCGGGTCCTGCCCGCCGATCTCGACGCCGAGGTCGACCTCGGCGCGTGGGACCGGCCCCGGATCTTCTCCGAGGTCCAGGTCGCCGGTGGGATCAGCGAGGACGAGATGCGCCGGGTGTTCAACCTCGGGATCGGGATGGTGCTCGCGCTCGCCGTCACCGACCTCGACGCCGCGCTGGCGGCCCTGCGCAGCGGCGGGACCGAGCCGGTGGTGATCGGGCGGCTCGTCGCCGGGGCCGGGCGGGTCCGCTTCACCGGTGACCCCCTCCGATCGGTCTAGACACCCCGGGTCGCCCCGGCGGACCGACCGGGCAACCGGGACAGACCGCCTATGATTTGTGGCGCACCGACCGACAGATACCGGTAGGCACCCGGTGCTCCTGTCGGATGCCTAGTCAAGCCCAACCACGAAATGACCCGGTCGGGCCATGTCGCGCACAGCCCACTTACTCCTATTTTGTCCTGGAAACTGACGGAAGGAAGGCCAGGCGATGGCAGACGAGCCACAGGCCGAGACCCTGCTCACCCCCGCAGAGGTAGCTGCCCTGTTCCGGGTCAACCCCAAGACCGTGACCCGCTGGGCACGGGCGGGGAAGATCACCGCCATCCGCACCCTCGGTGGTCACCGGCGTTTCCCGGCCTCGGAGATCCGCAGGTGCCTGGAGCAGGCGGCGGCCGGCGAGCCGGTCTGAGGACCCGCCTGTGAGCTGCTCGGAAGGTCGCTTCGGGTTCGGCCCTGGCGTCAGCGCGGTCCTGGCCCACGCCAGCCCGGGTGGTCCTTCGGCGGTCCCCGAGCGGCGGCCCGGGTGCCGGGCGTGAGCGGAGCGGGCCCGCGGCTGCCGGAGGGCTTCGCGGCGGTGGTCGGTCGGGCCGGGGTGCGCTCCGGTCCCGGCGACGACGTGATGGTGCTGTGGGCCGACACCCCCGGGTCGGTGTCGAGCGCAGCGGTGTTCACCCGCAGCCGCTTCGCGGGACCGAGCGTGACGTTGAGCCGGGCGCGCGCCGCCGGCGGTCGGGCTCGGGCGGTGGTCGTCGTCGCCGGCAACGCCAATGTCGCGACCGGCCGCCAGGGGGAGGCCGACGCCGTCGAGCTGGGTGACCTGGCCGCGGCGCTGACCGGCCTGCACCCCTCGGAGGTGCTGGTGGCGAGCACCGGGGTCATCGGCCGGCCCTACCCGATGGTGGCGATCCGGCAGTGGTTCTCCTCGGTCGTCGCCGGGCCCGGTGCCCCGGGCGGGGGCGTGACGGGGCGCAGCGGGGAGCGAGTGGCACGCCGAACCGATCGCGCCGCGGACCTCGCCGGAGCGATCATGACCACCGACACCGTCCGCAAGGTCGCCTCCCGGCGGGTGGGGCCGGCGAGCGTGGTCGGTTTCGCCAAGGGCGTCGGGATGATCGAGCCGGACATGGCGACGATGCTCGCCTTCGTCGCCACCGACGCAGCCGTCGGCCCCGAGACCCTCGACGGGTTGTGGCGCGCCGCGGTCGGCGCCAGTTTCAACTGCCTGAGCGTCGACGGTGACACCTCCACATCCGACACGGCGGTGCTGCTCGCGAGCGGGACCGCCGGGCCGGTTCCCGACGCCGCCCTGGCGGCCGCCCTGCGTGAGGTGTGCCTCGACCTGACCCTGCAGCTCGCCCGGGACGGGGAGGGGGCCACCAAGCTGCTGGTCGTCACGGTGCGCGCCGCCCGCGACGAGGACCAGGCCGCCCGGGTGGCGAAGGCGATCGTCAACTCGCCCCTGGTCAAGACCGCGGTCCACGGCGGGGACCCCAACTGGGGCCGGGTGGCGATGGCGGTCGGCAAGTGCTCGGACGACCAGGACATCTCCCCGGATAGGGTGGTGATCCGCTTCGGGGACCTCGAGGCCTACCCGGCGCTGCCGGGACCCGACGGGCTCGCCGCCCTCGCCGAGGTCCTCGCCGGCGACCACGTCGACATCGACGTCGAGCTCGGCACCGGCGGGGCGGAGGCGACGGTCTACGGGTGCGACCTGTCGGCCGAGTACGTGCGGATCAACGCCGACTACACCACCTGAACGGCTGCGGGGGCCTGCGGTCCCGACCCGGCGGGGCGGCTCAGTACGCCTCGGGCTCGGGGGCGGTCGCGAGGGTGCCGAACAGGGTGGTGCAGAACAGGGCGAAGGTCAGCACGTGCACGGTGGTGCACCACAGGCAGATCCGGCCGACCAGGAACAACTCGACGTAGACCAGCCAGAGGATCATCCCGACGCTCACCACCGAGCCTGCCATCCTGGCGACCCGGACCCACTGCCTGCGGCTGCGCCACGCTGCTGGGAGCTGCAGGGCCGCCATGCCCGCGAAGAACACCAGACCGAGCACCGGCACCGGCACCCCGAGGATGGCCGACCACTGGCTGGTGACCACCGCTTCGCAGTCGATGATCCCGGCGTGGGCCGGGCAGATCGGGGCGATGCCCTGGTAGTGGACCACCGTCAGGTAGGCGGAGATCCCGAGACCGAGGACGCAGACCACCATGCCGACCTGCGCCGGCCACCGGGGAGCAACAGACGGCTGGTCCCCACCCGGCTCCCGGCTCGGTTCCCCCGTGGTGACGATCGGAGCCCCGGCCGGCCGGCCGCGGCTCGACGAGCGGATCCGCTGGGCCCGTCGGCGCCGCGCCGGCGTCTTGGTCGTGGCCAACCCCGGGTCCTCCGCTCAGCCGTTGCCGGAGGTCGTGGCGAGGTCACCGGGGGTCGCGTCGGGCGAGGTGATCGCCTTGGGGAAGTACTTGCACACGCTTCCGGGCTGTCCGTGGGTGATCTGGCAGATGTCGGCGGTGATCGCCCCCGCGTTGGCCTCGACGTTGGCGGCGAGGGTGCTGCTACCGCCGGCGATGCTGTCGAGAGCCGCGGTGAAAGACATCCCGTCGGTGTGCTGGCCGCCACCCTTGCGGAGGTACTGGGGGCTGTACTCGACCTCGTTGATCACGTACTTGCCGTCCAGGTAGACGAAGGGGATCCCGCCCTGGAGGTTGTACTTGTTGAACAGCGCCTGGGCCTTCGAGGAGGGCTTCTGGAGGGTCTTGTAGTTGCGGGTCTCGAGCTCCCAGTGGTCGAAGCCGAAGTACTTGCTCGTGTAGGTGGCGTGGAGGAAGGTCATGGTCGGGGTGTCGGGGAAGACGTCGGTGCCGCTCGACTTCATCGTCTCCAACCCGCTCCAGGTGCCGAACTTGGACAGGGCGATCACGAGCGGCCAGCGCTGGGTGGCGCAGTAGGGGCAGTACTCGGCGCCCATGTAGAAGCCGCCAGGCTTGCCACCGACCGAGTAGGGCGGCCCGCTGATCGGCTGGGGGTAGGTGAGGGGGACGTCGGCGCTCGGGTCGTGGTAGTCCCTCGCCGCGCTGGCGAGGGTGCTCACCGGGACCGAGGTCAGTTTCTGGTACTCGGCCGCGGTGACCGGCTGGTAGATGCCCGCCGAGGTGGCGACGGCCGTGGTGGCCTTGGTCGACCCGGTGGCCTTGACGATGACCAGG
>JAKABK010000133.1 GCA_021796905.1 Actinomycetes bacterium | reverse complement strand
GCGGTAACCCACTGACACATCATCGCAGAAGGGTGAGACAACCATCCGGGTGGTGTAGCCACCCGGCAACGGAAAGGCCCTTGACCCACGACTGAAGTCGTGGGCTTGCGGGCCTTGTTCGGTCAGCGGGCCGGGTGGCGCTGGCGGCGGCCTCTCCCGCCCCACCACCCGGCCGCCACGAGGGCGACGGCGGTGAGCCCCCACAGCTCCGGGTACCAGGCGAAGCCGACGTAGCGGAACACCACCCGGTGCGTGCCGGGACCCACCACCACCCCTACGAGCGCGGGGGCGATCATCTCCACCGGCGCCCGGCGCCCGTCGACGGTCGCCGTCCACCCCGGGTCGTAGGAGGCGGACAGCACCACCACCGCCCGGCGTCGCAGGTGCACCACCGCGTCCATCCGACCCCACACCAGCGAGCGGCCCTCGCGCAGCACCTCCCCGGGTGCCGCTCCGCCCGGCCGGCGGTCGGGTGAGGTCGGGGCCGGGGCGGGCGCACCGGCCCAGCCGACGGTCAGGTCCTGGTGCTCGGCGATCATCGGTCCCGCGAGCAGCTCGGCGGTGACCGGGCCGACGTCGAAGCGGTTGGCGTCGATCGTGCCGACGGTGTCGACGACCGACACGTACCCGTCGGCGGGCAGCTCGTAGAGCCAGTACGGGCCGCTATGCATCACGTAGCGGTAACCCGGTGGCAGCGGCTGACCGCTCGGGTAGATCAGCCAACGGATCCCGAACGCGACGAAGTCCGACGGTTGGTACTGGTCGAAGTGGAGCTCGGGTTGGCTCATCAGCGCCGCGGTCCGCAGCGTGAAGCCGACCTCGTCGATGTCCTGGCTCTCCAGGTACTTGTAGACCGGGACCAGCCCGACGTCGAAGTTCGCTCCCCAGTTGTCGGGATCGCCGGCGTAGGTGCGCCCCCCGCCGGCCGCTTCGATGTGGGCGAGGAGGGGAGCGAGCTGGGCGGCCTCCGGGGCGGCCTCGGTCCGCTGGAGCGCGATGTCGACGGCGTTGCGGGCGGTGTAGGCGCCGACCTCCCGCAGCGCCGGGATGCCGAGCGCGACGAGGATGGGGATGGTCGCGGTCGCGGCGACCCGCCTCACCAAGGCGGTGTCGGGTCGGCGTCGGCTGAGGGGGGCGACCACCACCCGGGCGAGGGTGGCGGCGATCGCGCTCGCCGCCAGCCCCACCAGGTAGATCCCGGCGAGCTGGGTGCCCATCATGAACCGCCGGAAGAAGATGTCGCGCCCCCCCGGCACCAGGTCGGCCACCGGGCCCCAGGTCGTCGGCCCCCAGGTGAGCATCAGGCAGAACACCCCGAGGGCGACCAGCGCCCTCCCGAGCGGCTCGCTCCGCCAGCGCCAGACGGCCGCGACGGTGCCGATGCCGACGAGGATCGTGACCACCGGGAGCCGTCCGTTGTCGAAGACCTCGCCGTGCACCAGCCAGCCGAGCACCACCTTCGCCCCGTACCCGTTGACGAGCGGACCGTGGGCCAGCGCTTCGTTGATCGCCGCCCACTTGGAGTAGATCAGCAGCGGGGCGACAGCCCACGCCGCGGCCGCGAACGACAGCCCCATCAGCAGCGCGGCCCGGCCGACCCGGCGCACGAGGTCGCCGGGCACCAACCAGGGCATCACCATCGGTGCGGCGAGGGCGAGGTAGCCGGTCTCGAAGTGGGCGCAGATGGTGGCGGTGACGGCGAGCACCGCGGGCAGGGTCCAGCGCCGGTCGGCGAGCGCCCGCCAGCTGCACGCCCAGGCGAACGGCAGGAAGAGCATCCCCCACAGCTGGGCCCACAGCCCGTAGCCGACCCACAGGTAGCCGTTGACCTCGAAGCCGACGCCCGGCACGCTCATGAGCAGCGGGGAGACCGCGGCGGCAGCCGCCGACGGCCACCGTCCGAGGCCGAAGATCCGGGCGGAGGCGTAGATGGCGAGCGGCCAGAGCCCCCAGAGCAGCAGCAGGCTCCAGCGGAACGCGGTGTCGGGACCGGTGACGAGCCCCACCGCCCCGGTGATCATCGCCCCGAGGCTCTGGTAGTGGAGGAACTGCGGGGACCCCTCGTTCAGGTACGGGAACCACCGGGTGAGAGGGTTCCGCCCGGCGGCGAAGGACTGGGTGGCGAAGCGCACCATCTGCTCGTGCATGTCCGCGTCGTCGAGGTACGCGATCGGCAGGCGGGTGGCGCGCACCGCCCACAGGTTCACCGCGGCGACCGCCACCGCGAGCAGTGGCGGGACCGCCCCGACCAGCCGCTCGAGGTTGGCTCGGACGGCGCCGGCGGGACCGACCGCAGCGGTCCCCGGCAGCGGGTCCCCGGCGTCGGGCAGCCCGGGGCTCCTCACCAGCTGGTCGGAACCGGCGGGGGCACCCCCGGAGCTGGGCTCGGGGCCGGCTCCGGTGACCGGTCGGGGGGCCGGTGGGCCGGCGGTGTCGGTGATGGGCCAGTCTCCACGCCCGGCGCCGGGTGGTGCAACGCGGAGCCCCGGTACCCCGCCCGTGCCCGGGAGCCCCGGTACCCCGCCCGTGCCCGGGAGCCCCGGTTGGGCTGGTCGGGGAGCGTGCGATAACATGTTCGCTGGCCTGCCCGGCCGCGCGAGCGCGCCCGGCCGGAGCCGGGTTCCCCGATCGAGAGGTTTCGTTGCCCACCATCGCACAGCTGGTCCGGAAGGGCCGCGAGCACAAGTCCGACAAGACCAAGACGCCGGCGTTGCGGGGCGCTCCGCAGCGTCGAGGGGTGTGCACCCGCGTCTACACCACCACCCCGAAGAAGCCGAACTCGGCTCTGCGCAAAGTGGCTCGTGTCCGCCTCACGAGCGGCACCGAGATCACCGCCTACATCCCCGGGGTGGGCCACAACCTCCAGGAGCACTCGATCGTGCTCGTGCGCGGGGGCCGGGTCAAGGACCTGCCCGGAGTCCGCTACAAGATCATCCGTGGGACCCTCGACACCTCGGGGGTCCGTGACCGCAAGCAGGCCCGTAGTCGCTACGGCGCCAAGAAGGGCTGACCGACATGCCGCGCAAGGGACCAGCACCCCGCCGGGACCTCCTCCCCGACCCGATCTACCACTCGGTCGTGGTCACCCAACTGGTCAACAAGGTGCTGGTGCGGGGCAAGCGGAGCCTGGCCGAGAGCATCGTCTACGACGCCCTGGAGCAGGTGAAGGACAAGACCGGCAGCGAGCCGATCGCCACGTTGAAGCGGGCGGTCGACAACACCCGCCCGCAGCTCGAGGTGCGCAGTCGGCGTGTCGGTGGCGCCACCTACCAGGTGCCCGTCGACGTCCGTCCACGCCGGGCGACGACGCTGTCGATGCGGTGGCTGGTCGGCTACTCCCGGCAGCGGCGGGAGAAGACCATGGCCGACAAGCTCGCCGCCGAGCTGCTCGACGCATCCAACGGGGTCGGCAACGCAGTCAAGCGCCGCGAGGACCTCCACAAGATGGCCGAGTCGAACAAGGCTTTCGCCCACTACCGCTGGTAGCGCCGCTCCGCCGACGCCGACGCCGACGCCGACGCCGACGCCGGGGCCCGCGACGCGCTCCGACCCATCCGAACCGAACCCACCTCCCCCCGAGCACCCCGACGCGACAGCGTGAGAAGGAAACATGGCAGAAGCCAACACTGCAACCCGTAACAAGCCGCTCCACCAGGTCCGCAACATCGGGATCATGGCTCACATCGACGCCGGCAAGACCACCACGACCGAGCGGATCCTGTTCTACACCGGCGTCAACTACAAGATCGGTGAGGTCCACGAGGGCGCGGCCACCATGGACTGGATGGTCCAGGAGCAGGAGCGGGGGATCACCATCACCTCCGCCGCCACCACCTGCGAGTGGAACGACACCCAGATCAACATCATCGACACTCCCGGCCACGTCGACTTCACCGTGGAGGTCGAGCGCTCGCTGCGCGTCCTCGACGGGGCGGTGGCGGTCTTCGACGCGGTGGCCGGCGTGGAGCCCCAGACCGAGACCGTCTGGCGCCAGGCCGACAAGTACAACGTCCCGCGGATGTGCTTCGTCAACAAGATGGACCGCACCGGGGCCGACTTCTACCGCTGCGTGGAGATGATCAAGGACCGTCTCGACGCCACCGTCGCCGTCGTCCAGCTGCCGATCGGCTCGGAGGCCGACTTCAGGGGTGTCGTCGACCTGATCAACATGAAGGCGCTGATCTGGGCGGACGAGGCGGCCAAGGGCGAGAAGTTCGACATAGTGGAGATCCCCTCCGGGCTCGCCGAGCAGTCCGAGGCCTACCGCCACGAGCTGGTCGACGTCTTGTCCAACTACGACGACGCGATCACCGAGAAGTACCTAGGTGAGGAGGAGATCACCGCCGACGACCTGCGCCGGGCGCTGCGCTCGGCGACGATCAGCGGCGAGGTCGTGCCCGTGCTGTGCGGGTCGGCGTTCAAGAACAAAGGTGTGCAGCCGATGCTCGACGCGGTCGTCGACTTCCTGCCCTCCCCGCTCGACGTCCCGCCGACCAAGGGTCTCGACAAGAAGGGCATCGAGGAGCTCGAGCGGGAGGCCGACGACAACGAGCCGTTCGCCGCCCTGGCCTTCAAGATCATGACCGATCCCCGCTCCGGCGGGAAGCTCACCTACATCCGGGTGTACTCCGGAGTCCTCCACAAGGGTGACGCGATCTTGAACTCCACCAAGGACCGCAAGGAGCGGGCCGGGCGGATCCTCCGGATGCACGCCAACCACCAGGAGGACCGTGACGCGGCGTTCACCGGTGACATCGTCGCCCTGATCGGCATGAAGAACACGACCACCGGTGACACGCTCTGCAGTCCCGACGCCCCGATCGTGCTCGAGAACCTCGACTTCCCCGAGCCGGTCATCCACGTCGCGGTCGAGCCGAAGACCAAGAACGACCAGGACAAGCTCTCCAAGGCGCTGCAGGCGCTCTCCGAGGAGGACCCGACGTTCCAGGTCCACACCGACGAGGAGACCAACCAGACGATCATCGGCGGCATGGGCGAGCTGCACCTGGAGGTGCTGGTCGACCGCATGCTGCGGGAGTTCCGGGTCGACGCCAACGTCGGCAAGCCGCAGGTCGCCTACCGCGAGACGATCAAGCGCAGCGTCGAGAAGGTCGAGACCCGCTACGTCCGCCAGACCGGTGGCAAGGGCCAGTACGGCCACGTCGTGCTCACCTTGGAGCCGACCGGGCCCGGCGGCGGCTACGAGTTCGTCGACAAGATCACCGGCGGGATCATCCCCAAGGAGTACATCCCCTCGGTCGACGCCGGCATCCAGGACGCGATGCAGTCGGGGGTCCTCGCCGGGTACCCGGTCGTCGACGTGCGCGCCATCCTCACCTACGGCTCCTACCACGACGTCGACTCCTCCGAGATGGCCTTCAAGATCGCCGGGTCGATGTGCTTCAAGGAGGCCGCCAAGAAGGCCGGTCCGACGCTGCTCGAGCCGATCATGGCGGTCGAGGTCCGCACCCCCGAGGAGTACATGGGTGACGTGATCGGCAACATCTCCGCCAGGCGGGGCAAGGTCGAGGGGATGGACCAGCTCGGCGCCGTCCAGGTCGTGCGTGCCCAGGTGCCCCTGGCCGAGATGTTCGGGTACGCCACCGACCTGCGCTCCCGCACACAGGGCCGGGCCACCTACACCATGCAGTTCTCCGCCTACCAGGAGGTCCCGCAGTCGGTGGCCGAGGAGATCGTCAAGCGGGTCCGGGGCGAGTAGCCGCAGGTCACCCTCCCTCCCGCCCGACCCGGCGCGCCCGAATGGCGCCCGGCGCCGGGGCCGGCGTGCTTGACAGGTCGCCGACGGACCCCTAACCTCGCCGGTCGGCCCGCCGGCTCTCCGAGTTGGCGCGCGCTACGATGTTGACGGCGCAGGGCGGCCGAGGAGCGCCGGGTGTCGGCCCACTCCTCCTAGTCCCTTCCCCTCCGAGTCATGGTCGGTCCCAGCCG